>NZ_JBFAZH010000578.1:0-4982 GCF_040681735.1 Actinoplanes sp. NPDC051633
AAACCCAACGCCGCCATGAAGTGGGGCCACTTCGCTGCCCTGCGCTGGCAGCGCGGCGACAACCGGCTGCCCGAGGTCCTCGTCTCCGGTGAGGGCCTGCACCGCACGCCCGCCGAAGTCCTCGTCACCCTGCTGCACGAAGCCACCCACAGCCTCGCCAACGTCCGCGGCATCCAGGACACCAGCCGCCAAGGCCGATGGCACAACGCCAAATTCGCCAAACTCGCCGCCGAACTCGGCCTGTCGGCCGCCAAGGACGACAAGCTCGGCTACTCGCCCTGCACCCTGACCGACACGGCTGCCGCCGACTACGCGGACACCCTCGGCCACCTCGCACGAGCGCTCAACGCCTACCGGCATCCCGAACCCACCGGTGAGGGCAGGAAGCGCACGAACAACAACAACGGCATCACCGCCGAATGCGCCTGCCCGCGCAAAATCCGCCTCTCGGTGACGGCCTTCGACGAAGGCCCGATCGTCTGCGCCGCCTGCAACAGCGCGTTCCTCCCGGACGACGTCGACCGCGACGCGTACCCGCATCCCACGTTCGGCCCGCCGTGCACCCACGGCGACGAGGCCGACCCCGTGCCGGCCGACGACGACTCGGAGGACCCGATGGTGTTCTACGACCCCACCGGCGAACGGTTCGGCATCCCGACGTTCCCGTTCAAGTTCGCCCCCGACGGCTACGCCACCCTCCGCCAGCTCCGCGACCAAGGGCTACGCCCAGGCGGGCAAACCGTTGCCGCGCAACTGATGTGGCGTCGCGGGAAGCGCGTCGCCTACCTCTACCGCATCGACCTCGCGCTGCCCAAGCGCACCGCCACCGCGGCGCAGCTCGCCGCCCTCGACAAGGCCAACCGCGCCAAGCGCGTCTGCCCGGCCTGCACCCAACTCAAGCCCTACCAGATCCCGCGCCGGACCGGCGCCTGCCTCGACTGCGAACCGGAGGCCACCCGATGACCACACCGGTGTGCCCGACCTGCGCCACCCAGCTGAGCCACGTCGACCTGGTGTTCGACAGCACCGACCTCGGCGAATTCTTCACCGACCTCTTCGACTGCCCGGACGGTGACGGCACCTACTGCGTCGACTTCGACGACCCGACCGCAACGCCGTACCCGATCACCACGGCGGGAGGCACGCCATGACGGCCGCCCTCGCCGACTGCCGGTTCTGCATCGACGGGCACATGCCCGCCGGACGCGACGACTACCTCGGCGAACTGTTCGAACGCTGCCCCGAATGCGTCCCCGAATGCCCGGACTGCAACGGCCTGGCCGTCTTCCCCGCCAACTACAACAGCCCACTCGAGCTCGTGCTCGACCTGCTCACCTTCCGCCTCGGCCCGGTCTTCTGCCCCGGCTGCCTCGGCGTCACCAGCCTCATCTCACTCGGCCCCGCCCGACCCGATGAAGGGACCATCTCATGAACCCCTACCCGCGCACCTACCGCTCGGCCGCTGACTGGCCGCCCGTGCCCGCCTCGGTCACCAAGCGGTGCGACAACACCTCCGTCGGCGTCCTGATCAGCGACGACCAGGGACGGCATCTGCTGTTCGCCCGGAACACCCCACCGGTCGGGATCGCCCCCGCCGCCGGGCACATCGACGAACACGGCAGCCCCGAACAGGCCGCCCGTACCGAGGTCGCCGAAGAACTCGGCCTGACCGTCACCGGCCTCACCCTCATCGCCCGGCAATGGCGTCACAACATCTGCCGCCGCCAGCACGGACCCCAAGGACCGGGCCACCACTGGACCGTCTACCAAGCCGAGGTCACCGGCGACCTCAACCCGAGCCCCCGCGAAACGCGGAACCCGCGCTGGTACACCACCGAAGAACTGCAGCACCTGGCCGAGCGGACTGCGGACTACGCCCGCAGTCGGCTCACCACCGACGAATTTCATGCCACGCCCGGCATCGAACCCGTCTGGGTTGGCTTCCTTTACGACGCCGGACTGATCACGCTGCTGCAGCGTGACCTTCGGGCCATCGAGTGGCTCGCCAGCCGCTCACCCTACGAACCGCCCTTCCCGCCATACCGGTATCTGATCGTGTTCCGCTGCGACAACGGCGCCCACGGCATGGACGAGGTACCCATCCTCATCCGCTCCGACCGCCAGTTCCACACCTTCGACGACCTCACCCCGATCGCCAAGGGCCTGCAAGACCACGGCGGCTACACCAACGTCCGCATCCTCAGCTACCAGAGCTACCCCGACCCCGACGAATCGGGGCCGGCATGACCATTAAACCCGCATCCACGAAGGACACCCGCAGGAAGAAGCGTCTGCGCCTCACCGCCGAGAGTCTCCAGTTCGGTGTCCTCGTTCTGATCGTCGTTTCCGTTGGCCTGATGGCCGGCGCTGCCTCGTTCACCCACGTCCACGACTGGACCATCGACAACTCGCCCACCGGAACCCCGGACTGGTTCGGCTGGGCCAACGCCGTCATCTCCGAATTGATCCCGACCGCATCCATCATCGAAATCGCCCGGCGCCGACGCCGCACCCCGGGCTGCTCGGTGTCCTACCCGATGGTCCTGCTCGTTGGCGCAGTCGGTTTCTCGCTGACCGCTCAGCTGGCCGTGGCCAAGCCCGGCCTGTCCGGCTGGATCGTCTCCGCCCTGCCCGCTGTGGCCTTCCTCGGCCTGTCCAAGCTCGTCTTCTCCGCCACCGCACACCGGCCCACCCACCCGGTCACGGCACCAGCGCCGGCCGCCTCGCCCGCCACGTCACCAGACAGCACGCGCGCGAAGGCCAGCCCGGCCGCCGTATCCACGACCAGGGCCACCACCAGCAAGAGCACACCGGCGAAGAAGACACCCGCGAAACGGACCCCGGCCAAGAAGACTCCCAGCCCGGCACCGGCGACGACGGCCCCGCCCGTACCGGCCCCGGCCGAAACCCCGGCACCAGCTGCGCGGACCGGCAAGCAGTACCCGCAACCGCTGCTGGCCAACGCCCGGACCCTCGCGGTGTCGCACCGCGCCGAACACGGCGAAGACATCAGCGCCACCCGCCTCGCAGTACGCCTGCGAGTCCCGACCGCCGACGCGGCCGACATCCTCACCCAACTCCAACACCCGCCCACGCCGGCCACCACCCGGCCACACAACGGCAGCACCGTCGCCACCACCACATGAGCCCATTTCTCGACGCTGCCTCTCGCGCCCACAACACACCCGTTGTGGGCACGGGGGACGCCGCCGAACCCTCGACGGCTAACCAGATCCGAAAGGACCCCATCCATGACCACCGCACCCACCGCCAAGGACGACCCCGCTGCGCCTGCCTCCATCGAGGAGTTCCGAGCACTGCTCGCCCCCAACCTCGACCACCCCGCCGACTACTGGCGGCAACTCGCCTTCCTGCTCAGCCTCTACTTCGGCGTCCTGCAGTCACGGCACCGCCGCTGCGCAGTGTCCGGCTGCCGCGTCTGCGAAGTCCTGGCCGACGTCGTCGCCCTCGCGCAAGCCCACAACAGCCTGCAGACCTTCGACGAAGGCAAGGAGATCGACCTGCCCTACCCGCTGCTGTCCACCATCACCAGCAGCCGCGGCCTCAACCCCAACCCCGGCCCCGCAGCTGACCGGACCGCCACCGATGCCTGATGCGTAGCTCGACGCTGCCTCTCGTCCCCACAACACCCGTTGTGGGCACGGGGGAGAACGCCGAGACCACCACCCGCCCACCACTGCCGGAAGGAGACCAGCCGTGACCCAGCCAACCCTGCCGCTCTGGCCCACCACCGGCACCACCTCCCGTCCCGGCGACGGACGGTTCTGGCCCTGGGCACAACCCACCCCGAAGCCGAAGGCCCCGCATCCGGATACGAGGCTGGGCTTCGACCCGGGTGAAGTCGCCGCCGCCCGTAGCCGGGTTCGCTCCGGTGAGTTCCCGGACTGGCTCGACCACGTCTCGGCTGTCGCCGCGTGCACCCGCCCGATCCGGCTGTCCGGTGACATCGACGTCAAAAACCCGGACGGCACGCTGATGCACACCATGACCACCGACGACATGCCCGACGGCGTCATCTACACCCCGTGCGGGAACCGCCGCGCCAGCGTCTGTCCGTCCTGCGCCGAGGTGTACCGCCGCGACACCTACCAGATCATCCGCGCCGGGCTCGAAGGCGGACGTTACGGCCTGCCCCCACTCGGTCAGCACCTCGCCGTGTTCCTCACCGCCACCGCCCCCTCCTTCGGACCGGTGCACCACCGCGTGGTGAAAACCCACGCCGCCGACTGCCGCAGCAAAGACCGCTGCACCTGCCGCGCGAGCGTGTGCCGGCCCTTCGGCAAACCCTGCCTGCACGGCCAGCCGATGCGCTGCACCGCCCGGCACAAGACGACCGATCCCGCCCTCGGCACCCCGTTCTGCCTGGACTGCTACGACCACACCGGCCAAGTTGTATGGAACCTCGAAGCGTCCGAGCTGTGGCGGCGCACCATCCAAGAATTCGACCGCGAACTCGGACGGCTCGGCAAACGGCTCGGCGTGCCGCTGCGCCGGCAGTACCACAAGGTGTACGAATTCCAAGCCCGCGGCGTGATCCACTACCACGCCGTCATCCGGCTTGACGGCTACCACCCCGACTGCCCCGGCGCGATCGTCCCACCCGACCGCATCATCACCCGCCACATGTTCGCCCACGTCCTGGAAACCGCGTTCGCCAAGACCAGCTACACCACCGCCGGCCATCCGGCCAACGGCGGACGCGGCTGGCGGATCGCCTGGGGCAGCCAGGGCCTGGACATCGAGCACATCAACGCCCCCGGCGGCGAGGCCAACCTGTCCAAGCTGTCCGGCTACCTCGCCAAGTACGTCACCAAAAGCACCGAAGTCACCGGCGCCACCTTCCGCCGCCTCGACGACCTCACCATCGAACTGCACGCCACCCCGGACACCCACGTCGGCCGGCTCATCCAAGCCTGCTGGCACCTCGGCACCGCCCACGGCTGGCACCGGCTACGCCGCTA
>NZ_JBFAZH010000579.1:0-4981 GCF_040681735.1 Actinoplanes sp. NPDC051633
ATTAGTATAATTATAGCACGAGCTCTGATAAATATGAACATGATGAGTGATCGTTAAATTTATACTGCAATCTGATGCGATTATTGAATAAAAAGTGGAGGGATTGGGTATGTCTATAGATACATACACAGAAACACTTAAGATAAATAAGCTAATAGAAAAAGCTACATCACATTTTCAACTCGTTGAACGCTTCGCTGATGGCGTCGAGCTGGTCGGCGGTCATCCGCTGCGGCGGCGCCTCCGTGAGCCCGAGTCTCGCCTGAGCGGTTTCTTGATCGCGGTGGCTTCGGAGATCCAGCCAGCGATGAGCGCCGGGTCGCCGCCGGCGTCGAGGGTGGCCCTGTACCTGTCGATCTTGGCGTCGGCGTCCGCGATTGCCTGACGCAGGTTCTCGATCTCGCCAGTGGCGTCATGGGCGGTGAGCGCAGCGCGGTACTCCGCGTCGGCGACCCGGCGGAGGTTGTCGGCGAGCGATTGGCGTGACGACACCGTCGGCACCCATGCGGTTCCGTCAGAGCCAGTAGTGGCGACCGTTACTGATGTACTCAGGCTCTGACCATCCGGCGTTGGCCGGGTGGCTCTGCCAGTGTTCCCGGAGCGAGACGACACTAGCCGTGACATCTTGGAGCAGCCGGGCCTGCCGTCGCACGAACGTCTTGTCGGTGACGTTCGTGCGCAGCGCATGTGCTGGCTTCTGCCTTGCGACGCGCACGTCCTTGATCGGTTTAAGTATCTCGCGCCGCACGTCTTTGGCAAGGCCGTTGCGCTCGAGCAGCCGGTCGAGACGATTGAGCGTGCCGATAGCCTGCCCCTTGTCGTCCATCTTCGGGACGCCGGCCTTGTCGAATGCGTCGTGCCGAAGGTTCTCCGACAACAGCTTGTCGAGCTGATGGATGAAGGCGTCGAATTCCTGCTGCGACGGCCGCAGAATCCAGCCGAACTCACGCGGGCGCTCAGTGCTCTTCAATAGGTCGACACCAAACGCCTTCCGGTGCAGCTCGTTCAAGCTTTGAAGCTCGAATAGCAGTCGAGCGAACGGGCCAAGCCCATCGGGCCACCGTCCGAGGATCTGGGCGCCGCGCCAGACAGGGTGCGGCTGCAAACCATCGACGGCCGGCACCTCGTAAGTGCGCCATCTTTGCTGGTGCGTGGGAGTCAGGTTGCCGAGGTCGTACAAGAAGGCGCAGACGCGTCGGGTGATCGGCGTGGTTTCGTCGTCGCGGTCGAACGTCGACATATCGTACGCGAAGCCGACGTGGTGGATCGACGTCTTGTCGTCCTCGTGCTCCTCGGCATCCTCGTACACGGCATCTGTGACTGACACCCAGAGCCCGAAGTCGCTGACCTCAAAGTGGTACCGCGGGTCGTTCCGGTACGCCTCCAGCACGTCAATACGGAAGTAAGCCACCTCCAAATTGCCGCCACCTTCAGCCTGGCGCCGTCGGTACGGCTGGTCAGCAAGCAGGCCGGGCTGAACGACCTCTGCCAGCGCGGCGGCGGTCGGGTAGAGGCAAACGACAAGCCGGTCGTCGGCCGAGTCAGCAATGTCTTGCAACTGCTCGTCGAGACTTCTACCGCTCGACCAGGGACGGATGTGGGGGTTCATCCAGTCCGTGGTGCTGATGACCTCCAAGCGCCCAGCTTTTACCAAAGTCGCGGCCTCATCGAGTGTCGCTTGACTGGCGTCGCGCAGGGCAAGTCCGTTGAAGTCGCGTGACTCCAAATAGAACTTGAGGACTTCCGCAAACAGGGACTGCATATAGAAAGCGTAACATCGTAAGCAACCGCTTAAAATGCTCCAATGTGGGGGCAGGGCAGTTCAGCGCTCGATCAGGATGTCTCTAATGTTTCGGAAAATCGGAGCGAACGCGGATACGTCGAGCTGGCCGAACTGCCCGACGTCGCCGTGCACAAGCTCGGCGAACCTTGCCTTTGAGAGTCCGACTGAACAGCCATCATTATCAACGATAAACCCCGCCAGCCCATCGAACACCTTCTTTTCAAGCTCGACGGCAGCAACAGGAGGATGTTCGCCAGAACACGGTCTTCGAAGGCGGCCGCGTGGGCTTAGAACTCCTAACTCTTTGAGTGGTGGAGGCGGCGCCAGCAGATCAAGGCGCAGCCGAGTTTGAGTAGGGCTTGGTGGATGTCGTCGCGGATCTCCCAGCGGATGCGCAGGCGGCGGAACCAGTGCAGCAGCGCGAAGCTTTGCTCGACGACCCAGCGCAGCTTGCCCAGCCCGGAGCCGTGCTCGGTGCCGCGTCGGGCGATGACCGGTGTGATGCCCAACTCGCGCACCAGGGCGCGGTACTTGTCGTGGTCGTAGCCGCGGTCGGCGTACACCTTCGGTGCTCGACGGCGAGGCCGTCCGCGTTTCCCGCGGATCGGCGGTATCGCTTGCAGCAGCGGCAGCAGTTGAGTGACGTCGTTGCGGTTGCCACCGGTCAGCAGCACCGCCAACGGAACACCGCCGGCGTCGGTGATCAGGTGATGCTTGGAGCCCAGCCGGCCGCGGTCTACCGGACTCCGGCCGGTTTTGGGCCGCCCTTGAGCGCTCGGACATGGCTGGAGTCGACCACCACCCGGGACAGATCCAGCTTGCCTGCCGCCCGTAGTTCGGCGAGCAGAACCTCGTGCAGGCGTTGCCACACGCCGGCGTTGTTCCAATCGCGCAGCCTGCGCCAGCAGGTCATCCCGCAGCCGAAGCCGAGCTCGCTCGGCAGCCATTCCCAGCGGATGCCGGTGAACAGAACGAACAAGATGCCGCACAAGACCTTGCGGTCATCGACCGGCCGGCGACCAGGACCCGAACGAGCCGGCTGTTTCGGGATCAGCGGCTCGATGCGGGCCCAGAGGTCGTCATCGACCAGCCATGGCTGGGGGTCGCGCTTCCTCATGTCACCGACAACGGCCGACCCGAAGATCAAGTCATGCCGATGCACCCGATTGAGTTAGGAGCTCTTAGGCCCGACGGTTCCGGTCAGGCCCAATTGCCGAAAGTCGAGGGAGCGGCAGCTCAAGTAGGTATGGCGCACTACGCCATTTTCGCGCGTTTACGTTCCTCATGCCAATTCAGAACGCCAAGCGAGGCTCCGAGGACTGCGGCAAACCCTACGAGAACCATCGTCGTGGTTTTGGCCTCTGTGCGCCGCCAGTTGTGGATGTCAGCAAACAGCGGATCGTCGTTCGAACGAAGAGCCTTCGGCAGGAACCACGGTCCGGTCCACCCCAGTCGCCCGCTCGCCATACTTACATCGCCCATCGAATTTAGGCATCCGATGGCGAAGTCTTTGGGCATCTTCCGCATCACGGGTACAATGCGCCAAGTTGACGGGCGAGCCAAGAGAATGGCTGTAGCCAAGTGCACGTCCATGGCGGCCAGGATTTCTGCCACGAGCTCGTCAGGCCACTTGTGCAAGATGGTGGCGGCCGAGCCCGGGGCGAGCTTCTCAAGCTCGGCGGCCGCCTCTGGAACGGAGCGGCGCAACTGGCGCAACGCAGCTTCCTTCGGCCCACTTTCCAGGAATGCGCCGATGGGCAAGGCCGCGGTGAGTTCCTGGCTGCCGAAGCGGGCTTGTTGCTCGCTCAGGCGGTTCCGTGCTTCTTCTCACCTCTCCAGCTCGTCTGCGTCCGTCAGGCCGACCAGGTCCAGAAACCTGATCTGCTGATCGTGGGTGGGCAGCCGTCGGCCATTCACGATTTCACTGATAATGGGACGTGACATCGACACGCCGCCGACTGCTGTCGCCGCCTTCTCGGCAAGGCGCCGTTGAGATAGGCCTGCCTCCTCCATCAGTCGTGCCCAAGCGTCGCCCAACTCGGCAAGCGTTGTGATGGTCGAGGAATCAACTACGTTGTCAGCCACTGTTACAGCTCTCCTTCCGGGTGGTCGGCACAATACTCTGCGCGCAAAGCGCACTGGCATACCGTGACGTGTTCGATCGTTATGGACCGTCGGCGGATCACCGCCGTCGGTCGTCTGCAAAGCCGTCTACTCCGGACCTGTTTCTGCATGGATCTTCGCCTCCTACGTTGGGCCGACCGCCTGATCGTTAGGCGGGTCGCGTAGGCGTTCGCCAAGGTAAACGCAGCGGCTAGCACCGCACACCCGCCAGACACCACCTTGAGTGAGGCACCGGCTAGCTCGGTCACGGCGACCGCGAAGTGGATGGTCGGCTCCGCTGCTGGATCGTGAAGAAGCATCATCAGGTGCGTGAGGTAGAAGGTAATTGGGTGCAGCATTGCGAACCTCCCGTTCGAGGGAACAGCCGGCACGACGTAACCGGACTGGTTCCACGATGCAGGGGATGCCCTTCGCTTGGGAGAGGCCGCGGCACTCGTTGACCGGCACTGACCGGCCAAGAAATTGGCGATCGTGGTCATGCCACCCGGACCTTGGCTCAGCCACTATGTCGGCGCTCGATCACGGTCGGGTCGACCAGCTCCTAGTCTTGGCGCAGGGGCGGTGGACCCGTCCGGCAGGAAGACAAGATCGACTGGCCGTACCAGTCTCGGACAAGCGGTTCTGCCGTGACTGAGCCCGGCTGCGGGATCAGCAGAACGCGCCGCCAACAGCATCGTGGAAATCCCGAGCCGTGGGGCCACATCTACGTCGCGTTGGCGGTCACCGCCGACGGCACCCGCGACACCCTCGGCTTGTGGGCCGGCGACGGTGGTGGAGGCGCCAAGTTCTGGCCTGCAGGTGCTCACCGTGCTCAAGAATCGCCGTGTCGAGGACGCGTGCATGGTCGTTTTGCGCGGCCTGAAAGGTCTGCCGGATGCGATCGGGCTGACCTGATCCCAGGCGGTCGTCCAGACGTCAACTATGCACAATGGCGCGGCCGAGACGATGTCGGTAGTCACTCTCACCGTCCTGGGCAGGACCTGTGCAGGCGCGTCTGAGCTTCCCCCGCTTTGATGGAGTGGTTACCTGCTCCCGGTCGGAGCAGGCGTGAGGTTGTCTGGCTCGGTCTGGGCG
>NZ_JBFAZH010000580.1:0-4977 GCF_040681735.1 Actinoplanes sp. NPDC051633
GTCAGCACGACCGAGGCGGGCCGGTCGCCCGCCTCGCGGATCGCGCGATCCAGTCTGGACAGCTCGTCCTCGCGGCCGGCGAACCCGGGGATGTCCAGCGGCAGCTGCCGTGGGCCGGCGCCGGTCGGCTCGTCGGCCGCGGCGACGAACTCGGCGCGGTCGTCGCCGGTGAGCCCGAACGCGTCGGCCAGCAGCCGGACCGTGCTGATCCGGGGCCGCGACACGCGGCCCGACTCGACGTCCCGGATGCTGCGCACGCTCAGCCCGGTGCGGGTGGCCAGCTCCTCCTGGGTGAGCCCGCGTTCCCGCCGGAGCGCCACCACCTGCCGGCCGAACAACCGCCCACCTCCTGCACCGGGTGACTGAGAGAACCGGGTGACTGAGAGACCAGCCTACGTCTATGTCCGGCCGAGCAATCTGCCGGTCAACTGCCGGTGCTCCGCCTGGCCCGGCGACGGTCCGGTCGACCACAGTTATGGGAGGAGGGCGGGGCGCCGTGGGCCGGCCGCCGGACGACGTCGGGGGCATCGGGGGACGGCGTCGGATCCGGCGGCGGCTTCCCGCGGAAGTGGTAGCGCAGCCACCTGTTCGACGCCCGGACGCGTGGGTGGGCTACCACTGATTGTTCGCGGCGGGCTCCGGGACGCGCTCTGCCGGGACCGGGTGGAAGTCGTGCCGGCGTTCCAGGGCGGAGCCCTCGACGTCCACGTTGGGCACGATGCGGTCGAGCCGGCGCGGGAACCACCAGGCCGCGCGGCCGAACAGGTGCATCAGCGCCGGCACCAGCAGCATCCGCACCACGAACGCGTCGGCCAGCACGCCGAAGGCCAGCCCGAAGCCGACCGGCCGGATGATCACCGACTCGGCGAAGATGAAGCCGCTGAACACCGCGATCATGATGATCCCGGCCGCGATCACCACCGCGCGGCCGGCCCGCAGGCCCCAGATCACCGCCGGGCGGGCGGCGATGCCGTGGGCGTACGCCTCGCGCATGCCGGAGACCAGGAACAGCTGATAGTCCATCGCCAGGCCGAACAGGATGCCGACCAGGATGATCGGCAGGAACGCCAGGATCGGGCCCGGATCGTGGGTGCCGAAGACCGCGCTCAGCCAACCCCACTGGTAGATGGCGACCAGCGCGCCGTAGGTGGCCAGCAGGGACAGCACGAACCCGGCGGTGGCGATGAGCGGCACCACGAACGACCGGAACACCACGATCATGATGATCAGCGACAGGCCGACGACCACCACGATGTAGAGCGGCAGCACCTCGGCCAGCTTGTCGGAGACGTCGATGTTCGCCGCCGCCTGACCGGCCACGCCCAGCGCGGCGCCTTCGTACCGCAGGTCGCGCAGCCGCTGCACCAGGTCGGAGGTGGACTGGCTGGACGGGCCGGCGACCGGCACGACCTGGAAGGCTGCCATCGTGCGGTCCGGCGACACGGCGATCGGTGCCACCGCCGCCACGTCGGGGGTGCCGGCGATCAGCTTGGCCGCCGCGAACTGCGCCCCGGTCGCCCCGATCTCGTCCAGGCCCGGCGGCAGTTGCGCGGTGACCAGCAGCGTGCCGTTGGCGCCCGCGCCGAACTCGCGTTCCACGGCCTTGTACGCCGTGTACTGCGTGGAGTCGGTGGCCTCGGAGGAGCCGTCGGGCAGGCCCAGCCGCAGGGACATCGCCGGGATGGCCAGCGCCAGCAGGACCGCGGTGCCGGCCAGCACGGTGCCGATCGCCCGGACCGTCGACATCGGCCGGACCGCACGCTGCGGCTCGGCCGTCGCGCCGGCCACCTCGGCCGTCGCGGCCGTCGCGGCCGTCGCGGCCGTCGCGGCCGTCGCGGCCGCCGCGGCGCGGGCCTTGCGAGTCAGCACCCGGGGACCGATCAGGCCGAGCAGCGCCGGGGTCAGCGTGACCGCCACCAGCACCGCGATGAGCACGCAGGCGGCGCCGACCGTACCCATCAGACCGAGGAACGGGACCCCGGAGACGTTGAGGGCCAGCAGGGCGACCAGCACGGTCGAGCCGGCGAAGACCACCGCGTTGCCGGCCGTGCCGTTGGCCAGACCGATGGACTCGCCGATGTCGACGCCGCGGGCCGCCTGTTTGCGGTGCCGGTTGATGATGAACAGCGAGTAGTCGATGCCGACCGCGAGCCCGAGCATGACGCCGAGCACCGGGGTCACCGATGAGAAGTCGATGACGCTGGAGAGGCCCATGGCGGCGAGGACGCCGACGGCGACACCGATCAGCGCGGTGACGATCGGCAGCCCGGCGGCGATCAATGTGCCCAGCATGACGATCAGCACGATGCCGGCGACGATCACGCCGACCACCTCGCCAGGACCGATGATCTTGGGTACGGACTGCGCGATCTCGGTGGAGAAGTCGGTCTCGACGCCGGGCACCGGGCTCGCCCGGAAGTGATTGAGCACCGCCTGCTTGGTGTCCTCGGAGAGGTCGAGCCGGTCCTTGCTGAAGCTGACCGTCACCACGGCCGTGCTGCCGTCGGCCGACACCTGGCGGATCTCGGCGGCGAGCTCGAGGATCTCGGCGCCGGCCTCCAGCTGGGCCGCCTGCGCGGCGAGCTGCTCCTCCTGCTGGTCCAGCCGCGGGTTGTCCTGGCCGGCCTGGCGAGCCGCCTCGAGCTGCTTGCGGCCCTCCTCGAGCTTCGCGCGCCCGCCGGCGATCTCCTGCTCACGCGTGGCGCGCTGCTGCTCGGTGGCGAACGGGTCGACCACCTGGGCGACATCCGGAATGTCCTGCGCGCTGCGGACCGACGCCTGGATCGCGGCACGCTGCCCGTCGGTGAAGGCGGCGCCGTTCGTGGTCTGAAACACCACGCTGCCGGAGCTGCCGCTCAGGTTCGGGATCTTCGACCGGAGCTCGTCGGTGACCCGCTGGGTCTCGGTGCCGGGGATGCCGAACCCGTTCGCCACCGGCCCTCGCCCGACCAGATAACCGGTCACCGCGAGCCCGAGGATCACCACCCAGACGGCGATCACCACGCCCGCGCGCCGCGCGGAGAAACGTCCCAACCGGTACAGCAACTCGGCCATGCTAAACACTATACGAGACGTCTCGTCTTACATTTCTGTGACTATGATGACGTTTATGTCGGCAGGTCGCAGGGGTGTCGCGCGCAGCGAGACGGCGCGGACGGCGATCCTCGAGGCGACCGCCGCGGTGATCACCCGGGTCGGTTACGACCGCGCGACCGTCGAGGGCATCGCCGCCGAGGCCGGGGTGGGCAAGCAGACCATCTACCGCTGGTGGCCGTCCAAGAGCGCGGTGGTGGTGGACAGTCTGATGGAGGGCATGATGCTCCCCCAGACGTTCGTGCCGCCGGACACCGGTGACATCGAGGCCGACCTGAGGACCTGGCTGGGTGCGATGGCCGGGTTCTTCCAGGATCCGGCGAACGCGTCGCTGCTGCGCTCGCTGGTCACCGCCACAGTGGACAACGAGGAGGTCGGCGCGCGGCTGAACGAGCGGCTCGGCTCCCCCGGCGAGATCGCGGCCCGGCTGCGCAGCGCCGAGGCGGCCGGCCAGCTGCGGCCCGGCCTCCCGGTGCGGCTGCTGAGCGAGGTCTTCATCGGGGTGGTCGTGGCCCGGCTGCTGGCCCGGTCCACGCTCACCGCCGACGACGTCCGCGACCTGACCGCCCTGGTGATGGACGGCGCCGGCGCCTCCTAGGCGGTTTCACCCGATGCGCACCACCCGCGCCCAGGCCGGCGGAGGTTCGTCGTAGCTCGGCTCGTCCGGATCCGGCGGGCGGGGGAACAGCCCTACCACGGTCCGGCACGGCGGCCTGGTCGACGGCCACGGCGTCTGCCCGTCGGTCAGGGCGACCACGACATCGGGCCGCGGCGACGACCGCAGGGCGCGGTCGAAACCCGCCCGCAGGTCCGTGCCTCCGCCGCCGACCAGGGGAATGCCTTCGGCCCGGCACAACGGGTACGCGACGCCGGCCGCAGCGTCGCACGACAGCACCGAGACCAGATCGCGCCGGCCACCCACCGCCCTGGCGATCGCCGCCACCTCGAGCAGCGCGCTGCCGAGCTCGGTGTCGCTGACCGAGCCCGAGGTGTCGACGATGACGCACACCCTCGGCGGTCGCCGGCGCAGGCTGGGCAGCACCACCCCGGGCAGCGCGGCGCTCCGGCGGGCCGGCCGCCCGTACTCGTAGTCCTCCCCCGCGCCGGCCCCTGCCGCCGACCGCACCGCGGCGCCGAGCAGGTCCCGCCACGGCTGCGGTGGGTGGAAGACCTGCTCGGCCCACCGTTGCCAGCCCTTCGGCACGTCTCCCGCCCGGCCGGTCAGCCCGTGCGCGACCCGGAACCGCACGGCGTCGCGTTCCTGGTCGCTGAGCCCGTGCGCGCCGCCGCCCGGCCCGAGGTCCCAGTCCCGCTCGAGGCCGTCGGCGCCGCTGCCGCAGTCGAGCCAGGCCATGCCGTCGGTCGCCCAGCCCAGCCGGAACTGCGACAGGTAGTCCTCCATCAGCTCGTCCGGCGCGAGGCGCAGCATGGCGGGTTCGACCGCGCCGGCC
Organism: Actinoplanes sp. NPDC051633; assembly: GCF_040681735.1. Lineage (NCBI taxonomy): Bacteria > Bacillati > Actinomycetota > Actinomycetes > Micromonosporales > Micromonosporaceae > Actinoplanes > Actinoplanes sp. NPDC051633. The sequence goes on from NZ_JBFAZH010000580.1 coordinate 4,545, forward strand.
GGCTTGGCGAGCCCGTCGCCGTACACGTCGTCGTTGATCTCGAAGTCCGCCGCGATGTTCATCCGCAGCCGCTCGCCGCGGCCGGTCAGCCCGCGCCGGCGCGCGACGCGGTCGCTGCGGCCGTGGTGGTCGCGCAGCAGGTGGGACACCTCGTGCACGAGCACGCCGGCGAGCTCGTCGAGCGGCGTGGTGTCCACGAACGACGGTGACACGTAGCAGCGCCAGTGCCGGTCCACCGCCATCGTAGGGACCCGGCCGGACGGCAGCAGGTGCAGGGCGAAGAGGGCGGTGGCGAGGTACGGCCGGACCCGGGTGGCGTGCAGCCGGGCGGCATGCAGCTTGTCGGTGTTCACCCCGCCGCCTCCGAGAGCGCGATGGTATTTTATTCTAAGTATTTTTTAATTGTAAAGTATTTTTTAATTGTAGTCTTGTA
>NZ_JBFAZH010000581.1:0-4963 GCF_040681735.1 Actinoplanes sp. NPDC051633
CCTGTCCAGGACACTGGTAGCCCTCCCACCTTTCAAGCGTGCGTTCGCGTGCGTGGGCTACCACTTCGTGGGTCAGGCGGCGATGGCGTTGGCCAGCGCGACGCGGTGAGTGTCGGGGTTGGACCAGGACCAGTTCGGGTGCGCGCGGTTGGTCAGCAGGACGACCACCATGGCTCGGGAGGGGACGACCAGCAGGGACGTTCCGGTGAAGCCGGTGTGGCCGAAGCTGTCCGGGGCGGCCAGCCGGCCCATGAACCACGGCTGGTTCATCTCCACGCCAAGGCCGTGGTCGGCGCTCCGGCCGGGGCGCTCGGCGTCGATGGCCGGCTTTCCGCGGTTCACGTTGGTCAGGGCCCGCCGCACCACCTCCGACGACAGGAGCCGCTTGCCGCGGTAGGCGCCCCCGCCCAGCAGCACCTGACCGATCACCGCGACATCGGCCGCGGTGCCGAAAAGACCAGCATGGCCGGCGACGCCGCCCAGCCGGGCACACACGTCGTCATGGACCACGCCGCGCAGCAGGCCCCGGGACGTGCGCGCGTCGGTCGCCACCAACCGGCTCTTCTTCGCCCAGCCCAGCGGCTTGAACCCCGTGTCGCGCAACCCCAGCGGCCCCGTGATCTGGTCGCGCACCGCCTTGTCGAGGGTCGAGCCCGTCAGCGTCTCCACCAGCTTGCCCAGCACCATCAGCCCGACGCTCGAATAGCGGAACGTGGTTCCCGGCACGCCGCCCTTGACCAGGCCGATGCGCGGCACCTCGGCCCAGCTCGCCCGGCCCGCACCGACCGGCAACGCCCCGGTGTGCGCGAGCAGCATGGCGACCGTCACCGCGTCCTTGCCGGCGCCGGTGAACGACGGCAGATACCTGCGCACCGGTGCGTCGAGATCAACCTTGCCGCGGTCGGCCAGCCGCAGCACGAGCATCGCCGTGTAGACCTTCGTGATGGACGCCAGGTCGAAGATCGCGTCTGTGCGCATCGCGACCCGCTTGCTCGCCGGCAGCTCGACCGGCCCGGCCGAGTAGCGCACCGCGTCACCGGCCGCGGCCGACACGGTCGTGGCCCCGTCCTCGACGACCAGCGCGACCGCCCCCGCGTACCCGGGATGGGCCGGGTTGTCCTTGGTCGGCCGCAGGTACTTGCGCAGTACGGCATCGACGTCGTCCGCGTAGCCGGCCTTTGCCGCAGCCTTGGCGGCGGGTTTGGTAAGGGCCTTCGCCGGGGGCCGGGACGGCGGGGCGGTCGGAGCCGAGGACGGCCCGCCGACCCACTGCGCCTCCGGCCGCGCCGACGGACCGCAGCCGGCCAGCACGGTGGCGAGTCCGGCGCCGAGCACGGCGCGACGAGGCAGAGGCACGGCGAACATCATGACATCTCGTCGGCCCGGGCCTCGTCCCCTGCGGGGCTGTGCTGCTACCGGCCGCTGAGCCTCCGGCAAGGGCGGAGAACCCGGGCCCCTGCGGGGCTGTGCTGCTACCGGCCGCTGAGCCTCCGGCAAGGGCGGAGAACCCGGGCCCTCCGGGCCTGGCCGGAGGCGGGGCAGAGGGGGTGAGTGGCCACGGCCCGGCGGGTGGGGCGGGGGCCCTTCTGTGGTCGTACCCGGATGGGCTTGATCCCGGGTTTGACCTTGGGGGCAGGATAAGGGGATGGGACCCACGGCGTTCGTGCTCGGCGGGGGTGGTGTGCTGGGCGCCGTTGAAGTGGGCATGCTCCGGGCGCTCTTCCGGGCCGGTCATCGGCCCGACGTCGTCGTCGGCACCTCCATCGGCGCGGTCAACGGCGCGCTGGTCGCGGCCGAGCCCGTCGAGGCGTCCACCGACAAGCTGGTGCGGCTCTGGACCTCGCCGGAGGCCGCGGCGGTCTACGGCGACTCGATCGGGCGGCAGATGCGGCGCTTCGCGGCCCGCACCCACCTGCACTCGCCGCTGCCGCTGCGTCGCCTCCTGGAGAGCGAGCTCGGCGAGCACTCGGTCTTCGCGGACCTGAAGATCCCCTTCCGGTGTTGCGCGGCCAGCATCGAGCGCGCGGCCGAGCACTGGTTCGACACCGGGCCGCTGGTCGACGCCGTGCTGGCCTCCTCCGCGGTGCCGGGGCTGCTGCCGCCGATGGAGCTGAATGGCGAGCATTTCGTCGACGGCGGCATCGTCAACTCGATCCCGATCGGGGAGGCCGTGCGGGTCGGAGCGAAGCTGATCTTCGTGTTGCAGGTGGGCCGGATCGAGCGTCCGCTGGCCGTGCCGCGGCGGCCGTGGGAGGTGGCGCAGGTGGCGTTCGAGATCGCCCGGCGGCACCGGTTCGCGCGGGAGCTGGCCGCGCTGCCGGAGGACGTACGCGTGCACGTGCTGCCCGCCGGCGGCGGCGACGGCCGCGACGACACCCCGTGGGCGTACCGGGACATGGCGGCGGTCGGCCGGCGGATCAGCCGCGCGTACACCGCCTCCCGCCGCTACCTGGCCGAGCACGTGCCGGGGGGCGATGTCTGATGCCGCCCGTCTGGGTGCGCCGGCTCGTCTTCGCGCCGCTGGTCATCGTGCTCGCACTGGTCCTGCTGACCACCCTGCCGGTGTGGCTGATCCTCGCGGTGGCGCTGTCCCCGTTCATGCCCGGTCACCTGCGCGTGCCCCGCCTCATCTGGCTCGGCATCGTCTACGTGGTGTGGGACGCGGCCGCCCTCTTCGCGTTGTTCGTGCTGTGGATCACCTTCGGGTTCGGCTGGAAGATCCGGTCGCCGAGGTCCCAGCTCTGGCACTACGGGCTCACCCGGCAGTTCCTGCGCTTTCTCTTCTGGATCGCGCGCTGGTCACTGCACCTCACCATCGACGTGGTGGGCACCGACCCGGACACCGCGCTGCCCGGCCGCCCGGAGATCGTGGTGAGCCGGCACGCCGGGCCGGGCGACTCGTTCATCCTGATCCACGCGCTGGTCAACTGGTTCGCCCGGGAGCCGCGGATCGTGCTGAAGGCGACCCTGCAGTGGGATCCGGCGATCGACGTGCTGCTCAACCGGCTGCCGAGCCGCTTCATCATGCCCGGCAAGCAGAAGGCCAACCTCGAGGAGCAGGTCGGCGAGCTCGCCGACGGGCTGGACGACAACGACGCCTTCGTCATCTTCCCCGAGGGCGGCAACTTCACCCCGCGCCGCCGCGTCAAGGCCATCGAGTTCCTGCGCCGGAAGGGAATGCCCGACCTCGCCGAGAAGGCCGAGGATCTGCGGAACCTGCTGCCGCCCAAGCCCGGCGGCCTGCTGGCGGCGATCGACGCGGCGCCCGACTCCGGGGTGGTCTTCGTGGCACACACCGGGCTCGACCGGATGATGACCGTCGCGGACGTCTGGCGGGAGCTGCCGATGGACAAGAAGCTGGTCATGCGGTTCTGGAGCGTGGCGCCCGAGGAGATCCCGGCGACCGAGGAGGAGCGGGTCACCTGGCTCTACGAGTGGTGGGCGCTGATCGACTCCTGGGTCGAGGAGAACAAACCAGCGCCCCTGCCACGTCGGCTACCGGCCACCTAGGGCCTTGTAAACGTCCTCGGGCGCGTCCACGACCGTCGCGGCCGGCGGGGTCAGGTCCTCGACCGTCACGCCGTAGTCGGTGTAGAGCACCTCGAGCGGCTGCACCTGCTGACCGCCGAGCGGCGGCAGCTGGATGGTCAGCGCGGAGAGCCGGCCCTGGTCGTCCAGCCCGGCGGTGAACGGCACGTTCTGCGCGGCCGTGCCGTACTTGTCGATGGTCACCTGGCTGACCCCGGTGAGGCCGGCCGCCTTGGTCAGGTCGAGGGTGCCGGTGAAGCTGCGCGCGTCGGTCTGCCGGACGTCGGTCGTCGAGGTCAGCAGCTTGGCCGTGTTCGCCGGGTCGATCTGGCCGGGGCGCAGGCCGACGTTGGCGCCCTCGGGCAGCCGGGAGATGTCGATGCGGGTCCACGTGCCGGCCTTGGTCAGGCCCGGGACCTGCACGTAGAGGTTCTCACCGACGAGCCGGGTGGAGACGGTCAGCTCGGTGTTCGTGCCGGTCGACTTGACCTCGGCCGAGCCCTTGCCGCCCGGCGCGTCCATCACCCCGTCCAGTTTGAACGACGGGCCGGACGTCATGGTCACCTTGAAGCTGGTGTTGCCCAGCGCCGCCGCGGCCTGGCCGAGTGCGGCGGCCGCGGCCGGGTCGGCGGCGCTGGAGCTGGCGGGCGCACTCGGCGTGCCGGCCGAGGCGCCCGCCGACGGAGCACCGGGGTCGTCCTGTGCCGAACACCCGGTAACCGCGAGGACGGTTGCGGCCAGAATGCCCCACACCGGTCGAGTCCGCATGTCGAGTCCTCCATAAGTCGGGTAGGTGTCGATGGTTCCCGCTGACGTCGAATCGCAAACGGACACTGCGGGGCATCGCGCCCTCACCGAACGCTGAACTGTGACCCGCGCCGGTTTCCGCTGAGGACGACGACCCGGCATGATGACTGGCGAAGTTCGCCTGCGTACGTACTGGGAGAAATCCGTGAGATTCGAGGTCAGCAAGGTCCTCGACGCCATCGAGGCCCGGCTCACCACCGACCCGGCGCTGGCCCGCGCCGTCGTCGACCTGTCCGAGGTGGTCCGCTATGCCGACCTCGATGGCGGCCGCCCGGCCAGCATGCTGCGCCTGGGCCTGGTCATCGACGCGCTCGGCCGGCACGTCGCGGAGGAGAGCGTGCCGGTGTATGCGATCGCCCCGCGCAGCCTGCTCTCCGACGGTGACCTGACCTCCAACGAGCGCATGGTGGTGCGCCGCTGGGCGGACGACGGCGTCGTCGAGGTGGTGCCCGAGATGGGCGACCGGGTGCTGGAGGTGGCCGAGCTGATCGGCCTGCCCGTGCTCACCCGCAACCGCGCGGAGCAGTTCCGCGACGCCCGCCCGTGGGTGGACGAGCCGGGCCGGTTGCTGGCCGCGGTGCCGGGCGCCGGAGGTCCGGTGCTGGTCGCCCGGGTCGGCCGCGGCGAG
>NZ_JBFAZH010000582.1:0-4961 GCF_040681735.1 Actinoplanes sp. NPDC051633
GGCGTCGAGCGCGTCCCGGGCGTCGGCGACCATCAGCCAGGCGAAGTTCGGCGCGCAGAAGTACGTCGGCAGGCGCAGCTCGGCGCGTACCCCTCCACCGGGTTTGATCTTCAATGACGCCACGAAGCCCAGGTCGGTGATCGGCCGGTCGAGCTCGGGGTCGAACACGCCCCCGAGCGCCGACCAGCACGCGTCGTGCAGGCTCATGCCGTCGCCGCTTCCGGCTCGGGCGCGGAACCCACCGCCACCGACTCCGGCTCGTCGGCGATCTGGAACTCGCCCGGCACCTTGATGTCGTAGAGGCGGGCGGCGTTCAGGCCGAGGATCTTCTTCTTCTGGTTGACGCTGACAGTGCCGTACTCGCCCTGCATGTCCTCCGGGATCTGCATGTCGACGAAGCGCTCCACCAGCCACTTCGGCTGCCAGATCGCGTAGTCGCTGCCGAACAGGATGCGGTCCTCGCCGATCCAGTACAGCAGCTCGCCGATGATCTGCGCGAAGTAGCGCGGCCGGCTGTGGATGAACGGCATCGCGACGGCCAGGCCGCCGTACACGTTGGGTTCCTGGGTGGCGATCCAGCAGAAGTCCTCCAGCCGCGGCAGGCCCACGTGCTCGACGATGAACCGCAGCTCGGGGAACGCCGTCGCGGCGTCGTCGACGTCGGCCACGTCGAAGGCGTCCCGGTTCATCGGGTAGACCGTCGGGCCCTTGTGCACGTGGATGTTGCGGATGCCGAGCTGCTGGCACTTCTCCAGATAGCGGTACGCCCACGGGTCGCTGAGCTTCCAGCCCTTCGAGTCGCCCTTCCACTCGGCCGTGTAGACCTTGACGCCCTTGAGGTGCCAGCGCTCGTGCAGCCGCTCGAGGGTCTCCAGGCCCTGCTCCCCGTCGCGCGGGTCGAACCGGCCGTTCACGATGAACCGGCCCGGGTGCCGCTCGGCCATCTCACCGTTCTGCTCGGTCGTGTTGAAGCCGTTCACGTACCAGTCCGTCAGGTACGTGGACTGCAGGATCGCCAGATCGTCGTAGCCGACCTCGAACAGGTCGTGGATCATCCGCTCCTCGGGGTAGCGCTCGAACTCCTCGAGGGTCCACTTGTACTCAGCCGGCGACAGGTTGGCGTGGTAGTCGTAGAAGCACTTGATGAAGCCCTCGCCGTACCGGTTGATCTGGTTCGCGGGGCTGCCGTCCCAGAAGTGGGTGTGGCCGTCGACGATGAAGTAGCTGTTGCCGTCCTTGCGGTACATGGCTCTGCCCCCTATGGCACGAGAATCCCGCGGCCCTGGAGCCGGCCGGCCTCCAGGTCGTCCATCGCTTCGTTGACCGCGCTCAGGGAGTAGGTCTTCGTGTGCAGCGTGACCTTGCCCTGGGCGGCGAGCGTCATCAGTTCGGCCAGGTCGTTGTAGGACCCGACGAGGTTGCCGATGATGTTGCGTTCGGTGGAGATCAGGTCGATCGTCGGAATGTTGATCGTGCCGCCGTACCCGATCACGTAGTAGCTCCCGGCCCGCCTCGTCTTGGCGAGGCCCTGCTGCTCGGCGCCGGACTCGCCGACGAAGTCGAGCACCACGTGGGCCTCCTCCACGTCGTCCGCGCTCGCCACGGTGCGGTGGGCGCCGAGCTGTTCGGCGAGAGCGCGCGCCTTCTCGTTGGGGTCGACCACGACGACGGTGGTGGCGGTCATCGCGACCAGGCACTGGATGCCGATGTGGCCCAGTCCGCCCGCCCCGATCACGACGCACGTCGTTCCGGGATGGAGCAAGGGCACTGCTTTGCGTACGGCGTGGTAGGCGGTGAGTCCCGCGTCGGCGAGCGCGGCGACGTCCTTGGGTTCCAGGCCGGCGTCCAGCTTGACGACCGAACGGGCGGTGGTGAGCAGCAGCTCGGCCATGCCGCCGTCGGTGTCGATGCCGGGGAACCGGGAGTTCTCGCAGTGCACGTCGTCACCGGACCGGCAGGGCCGGCACAGCCCGCAGGTGACCAGCGGATGCAGGATGACGGCGTCGCCGGGCGCGACGTTGGTGACGGCGCTGCCGACCGCGCGCACCCAGCCGGCGTTCTCGTGCCCGATCACGTAGGGCAGCTGCACGCCGGACTTCTCGGCCCACTGCCCTTCGACGATGTGCAGGTCGGTGCGGCAGAGCCCGGCGGCGCCGACCTCGACGAGTACGTCGAGCGGGCCGGAGACTTCGGGTTCGGGTATCTCATCGACGGAGGGGCGCTTGCCGTAGGAGTGGACGCGGACAGCTTTCATCGGTGAAGGCTCCTTCGCTCGGTCCCTGATCAGGGACTCTGCGGGCGGGAACCCGCCACACCCAAGCAGTCGTTCAGATCCTGATAACGAGATTCAGCGCGAGGCCCGGATGATGCACTTTTCACGTATTGACACCGCGCCCGGCGCGAGGAGAGGCAGAATGGCTACGCACTGGACCCTGGGTTGTGACGCGGCGGATCCGCAACGGCTGGCCGCCTTCTGGGCGGACGCTCTCGGATATGTGGCCGAGGCCGGCTACGACGAACCCGACGGCGCGTCGATCGTCGACCCGGAGGGACGCGGCCCGGCGATCGGCTTCCTGCGGGTGCCGGAGGGAAAGACGGCGAAGAACCGGATGCACATCGACATCCGCGTGGCCGGCGAGCCGCCGTGGGATCCGGCCGAGCGCGGGCGCCTGATTCGCGCCAAGGCCGCCGACCTGGCGGGCCGCGGCGCGACGGTGGTGCGCGAGCAGCGCTACGGCGACGAGCTCGACCACATCACGATGCTCGACCCGGAGGGCAACGAGTTCTGCGTCGCCTAGGGACGTCTCAACACGTCGAGTTTTGAAGCCGCTTCGGCCGATCACTCACCCTGCCTGTTCCCCTCGGCTGCCACCGGGCGGCACAGCGCCGGGTTCTGCAGCTCGTAGCACGGCCGGTTGCCGTGCGTGCGCAGGATGTCGGCGCCCACCTGGTTGGTCAGGTAGCGCAGGAAGCTCGCCGCCAGCGACGTCGCGGCCGGGTCGCCCGACGTGTACGCGAACTCCGTCTCCCAGAACGGGTACGCGCCGCTGTCCGCCGACTCCGCCGTGGCCTTGTGCCCGCCGATGCTCACCTTCGTGACGTCCGGCCGGCGGCCCGCCGCGCCCAGCTCGCTGTAGCCCAGGCCGCCGGGCGTGTCCGCCACCGACCGCAGCACGTCCGTCGTGCTGCGCCGCTCGCAGCGCACCACGCCCGGCCTCGTTCCGGCGGCGAGCGCCAGGCAGTCGTCGGAGTTCGTGCCGGCCTCCCGTACGCCGTCGAGCACCTGCTTCTGGAAGGTGATCCTCGTGCCCGACTGCGGGTTGCGGCTGATCAGGCGGATCGGCACGTCCTTGCCGCCGATCTCTTTCCAGTTGCTGTACTTCCCCGCGTAGATGTCGCGGATCTCGCTGCGGTCCAGGTCGTTCACGCCGGCTCGCGGGTTCACCACGACCGTGAAGAGGAACAGCGCGAGCGGTCGCGCCACCAGCGAAGGATTGCCGCCCGGCTTCGGGCCGTCGGAGAAGGCGACCGTGTCCGGCGACGGCGACTGGTGCAGGGTGCGGATGCCGTCGCCGCTGCCGTTGAGGTCGAGGGTGAAACGGGCACCCGAGCAGGTCTTCGCGTACGTGTCAGCGGCCTCGCGCAGCACCGGCTCGGCCGCGGTGGACCCCACCAGGGTCAACCGGCCGCCGGCGCAGTCCAGCGGCGCGCTGGTGTTGCTGCGCAGGAAGACGACGAGCTGGCCGACCGACAGGACCATGAGGAACGCGATGAGGGCGATGACCGACTTGCGCGTGCCGGTCCTCGACTGGGTCTCGTTGATCCGGCCACCGCCGACGCCGCCCTTGATGCCGCCGATCACCTCCGGGTCCTCGTAAACGCCGGGCTTGCCGACGTGGTCCGGGCCCTTCTCCAGCACGGCGAGGACCTTGTAGTGCTGGCCGCGGTTCAGCGGCGCCTTCGGCAGCTCGACCATGCCGTCCTGGACGGACAGTCCGGGCCCTTCCCGGAAGGACGAGTGCAGGAAGTCGTGGCTGAGCTCGGTGATGACCATGCCGGCCACCTTGCGGCCGGGGAACCGCACGCGGATGCCGACCGGGTCGTGGTCGCGGGTGGCGTAGTCACTGGTGTCCACGTTGGTCAGGCCGTTGTTCTCGATGCGCAGCAGGACCAGCGTCGGGTCGGCGAGCGGGCGGCCGTCCTGCTGCATCTGCTCGAGCGCGCCGGCGTAGTTGGTGTGCACCACATCGGTCGCGGTGGTGTCCATCTGCACGCGGTAGCCGAGGCGTTTGAGGCCCTTGAAGACGAACTCGTACAGCGCGGCGATCACGGGGACAACGACACCCAGCATCGCCAGCGCGACGCTCACCCAGACGTCCACCACGCCGAGGCTAGAACCGGTTCATCCATCGGTGCCAGGGCGGGAGCGACTGTTCGGCGAGCGTTAACCGAGCGGTCAACGGCATAATCGATCTCGTGGCGAACTGGGAGTACGCGCGTCTCGAGTACAAAGCGGCCGGCACGTTCGGGGCCGACAAGTTCATGGATTGGACGGCGACCTTCCACCACCCCGGCGGGGTGCTGCGCTGGGGCACCGACGAGCGCTTCGACGACCTGCGGCATCTGAACCGGGCCGGCGCCGCCGGCTGGCAGGCCTACGACCGCCACGCCATCCACGTGATCAACGAGCCGCACCGGCTGGCGTCGGTGACGTATTCGATGCGCCGCCGCGTCCCCACGCCCAGTCGGTAAGGCGACAGTATCTGCCGGCGCCGTGGCCCCTCTTCAGAAGTGGACGCGGCCGAGGGGGACGCGTCCCGCCGGCCCTGGTTCCCCATGCGGACAGCGCCGGCGTCTTTCCAGGCGCCCCGCCTGTGAAGGGTGGCCCGGGGGGGGGGGCCCGCCCCGGGCCACACCGGTGGAGGGTGTTTAGAACCGGTACAGCCCCCCGGTGTACAGGG
>NZ_JBFAZH010000583.1:0-4961 GCF_040681735.1 Actinoplanes sp. NPDC051633
CGAGCGACCCGGGCCGACCGCGACGCCTGCCACTGCGCCACGAACTCGGGGGCAGCGCCGGAGCCGAGATCGGTCTCGGCCCAGACGAAGAGCAGACCCAGGGCGTGCTTGCAGGGAAACTTGCGGCTGGGACACGAGCACTTGTACGCCGGGCCGTTGAGATCCACCGCGACCTGGTAAGGATTCTTCCCGCTGCCCTTGCACAGTCCCCACAGGACGTCGTCGGTGCGGCCGCTCGACGCCCAGTGGCCCGGCGTGCCCAAGCCACGAGCGCCCCGCAGCGAACTAGCGTCAGGGGCGAGCGCTATGACTTGGGCGGGCGACCAGCGTTCAACGGGCACCGGGACACCATAGGCAACCGGTACGACAATAAGGGGAGGGGCCATGAGGGTCATCGTCTTCGGCGCCACGGGCATGGTCGGCCAGGGCGTGCTCCGCGAGAGCCTGCTGGCCAAGGACGTCGACCAGGTGCTCACCGTGGGCCGCAAGCCGACCGGATTGAAGCATCCGAAGCTGCGCGAGGTCACCCTCACCGACTTCTCCGATCTGTCCCCGATCATGGACGATCTCGCGGGATACGACGCCTGCTTCTATTGCCTCGGTGTGTCGTCGGTGGGCATGAGCGAGGCCGACTACACCCGGGTCAGCTACGACTTCCCGATGGCGGCCGCGCGTACCCTCAAGGCCTTGAACCCGCTTCTGACCTTCGTCTTCGTCTCGGGGGCGGGGACCGACCCGGACGGCCGGCAGATGTGGCAGCGGGTCAAGGGACGGACCGAGGCGGAGATCATCGAGATGCTGCCGAACGGGTACGCCTTCCGACCCGGGATCATCGTCCCCACCCACGGAGCGACGTCGAAGACGCGGCTATACCGCACCGGCTACGCACTCGCGAACCCGCTGCTGACGCTGCTCGACCGCTTCACCCCGAAATACGTGACCAGCACCGACCGCCTCGGCCGGGCGATGCTGCGGGCCGCTCGTGGCGGGTTCCACCAGCACATCATCGCGAACACGGACCTGCGCTGACCGCTGGCCCCAGACCACCGCGCCGAAGGCGAGCAGCATCCCGCCCACCTGCACCGGCGTGAGGCGCTGATCGAGCACGGCCCAGCCCAGCACGGTCGCGACCAGCGGAGACAGCAACCCGAGCAGGGATGCCCGGGCGGCCGGCAACCGCTCCAGGCCCCAGAACCAGTTCGTGTACGCCAGCAGCGTCCCGATCACCGACAGGTAGGCGTAGCCGCCCACGTTCGTCCAGGACAGCCCGTCGGGGACCCCCTCGAAGAACAGCGCGATCGGCACCAGCAGCAGGCCACCGGCGGTCAGCTGCCAGCCGGTGACGGTCAGCAGCGACGCGTCCGGCCGCCCCCACCGCTTGGTCAGCGTCAGGCCCAGCGCCATCGACATGGTGCCGGCCAGCCCGGCGGCGATCCCGAGCGCGTCCAGCCGGGCGGTCGCGGTCAGCACCGCGAGGGCCACGCCGCCGGCGCCGAGCACGCCGGCCAGCACCGTGCGCAGCCGCACCCGCTCGGTCAGCAGCAGCACCGTCAGGCCCGCGACGACCAGCGGCTGGGCCGCGCCGAGCACCGCCGCCACACCGCCGGGCAGACGGTAGGCCGCCGCGAACAGCAGCGGGAAGAAGAAGCCGATGTTGAGCGCGCCGAGGATCGGCGCCCGCCACCACCAGTCGCCGCGAGGCAGGCGACGGGTCGCGGCGAGCAACAGGAGACCGGCGGGCAGCGCGCGCAGCAGACCGGCGAGGAGCGGCCGGCCGGGAGGCAGGAACTCGGTGGTGACGACGTAGGTGGTGCCCCACACCATCGGCGTGAGCGAGGTCAGCAGCAGCGCTCTCATCGGAACTCCCTCGACATGAAGTATCTTGACATCGAGATACTTTCGCAGGAGCATCTCCTTGTCAAGAAGTTCGACGTCGAGATAATCGGAGCATGAGAGATGGCGTTGACGCGATCATTGAGCAGTGGGCCCATGAGCGGCCCGACCTCGACACCACCGCCATGGCGGTCTTCGGGCGGGTGTTCCGCCTGGCGGCGGCGGGGGCGAGCGCCACGCACGCCGCCTACATGAAGTACGGCATCGGCCGGCCCGAGTTCGACGTGCTGGCCACCCTGCGCCGCTCAGGGGCTCCCTACGAGCTGCCGCCCAGCGCCTTGGCGACCTCGATGATGCTGAGCAGCGGCGGCACCACCGCCCGTCTGGACCGGCTCGAGAAGACCGGCCTCATCGTCCGCCGTCCGTCGGAGAGCGACCGCCGCAGCGTGCTGGTCCGGCTCACCGAGGGCGGTCTGGTGATCATCGATCAAGCCGTCGATTCCGGCCTGTCAGCGCAGCAGGACCTGCTCAGACATATGGCGCCGGAGAGGGTGAGGCAGTTGAGTGAGCTTCTTCGGGAAGCCCTCCAGAGTTCCTGAAGGCCGCGATCGCGTTGGACACCGCGTATCGGCTCTTGCCGAGCTCCTCCAGCGCGGCGCTGACATGCGACATGCCGGTCGACGCGTCGCCCGCCGTCGCGGCGAGCAGGTCGGCGCGGCGGGACAGCTCGGCGAAGAACGAGCCGGTCGTGCCGGCCGTCGAGCTGACGACGCGTTCCACCTCGTCCGGAGTGAGGTGCGCGGAGACGCCGTAAAGCGAGAGCAGCCGCCGGCGCCCGGCCGCGTCCGGCAGCGGCACCTCGGCCACCAGGTCCACCCGTCCGGGCCGCTGCGCCAGCGCCGGCTCCACGAGGTCGAGCCGGTTGGTGGTGAGCAGGAAGGCGATGTCCGCGTCACCGGCCACGCCGTCCATCTCGTTGAGCAGCTGGAAGAGCAGCGGGTTGCCCATGCCTAGGTGCGACATCGTGCGTTCCTCGGCGATCAGGTCCACGTCCTCGAGCACCACCAGGGCCGGCGGCAGCAGCCGGGCCAGACTGCAGGCCTCGCGGATGAACTGCACGCCCAGCCCGGTCAGCACGATCACCGTGGTGTCCGGCTGGGCGCCGATCAGGTGCCGGATGGTGTGCGTCTTGCCGGTGCCCGGCGGGCCGAAGAGCACGACGCCGCGCTTGAGGTGATGCCCGGCCTCGAGCAGCCGGTCGCGGTGCTCGGCGACGCCCAGGATCTGCCGGTGCACCGAGTCGAGCACGCCGTTCGGGAGGATCACGTCGGCCGCGTCCACGTGCGGACGCTCATGGAAGCGCAGCGGGCCGATGCCGTCGCCGTACTCGTAGGACTCGAAGGACAACACCTGGCCGCGGCAGACGTGGTGCTTGACGGTGTATTCGCGGATGGTCCGCAGGAACTGGCGGGCCGCATCGGCGTCGGAGCACATCACCTCGATCAGCATCTCGGGCACGGCCCGCCGGTGGCCGCTGAGCCGCACCAGGGCCGCCAGCCGATGCTCCGGCGTGGTGATGAGGTAGAGACCGAAGTTGACGCAGGCCTGTTCCTTGCCCACGCCGACCGAGACGGTGGCGTAATCGACGGCGCCCAGGTCGTACTGTCCGTGCTTGCGGGCCGCGTCGACCAGGTCGGCGAAACCCTGGTGCTCGCGGCCGCTGCCGACCACGCCGATCAGGTCGGCCTCGATGCCGTCGCCGGCCAGGTATGCATCCATCGCGGCCTGCACGTTCGCCTGTTCGTACGACGGCAGCGACTCGACGGTGACCGGCAGCTCGCCCGGGTCGGCGCCGAGGTGCTCGCCGAGCCGGCGGGCCAGCTCCGTCGGCTCGGGCGGCGGGGTGGCCCGCTGCAACGCCTTCATGAACGCGCGGAACTCGTTGGCGAATGCGCGCACGTCCAGCTCGTCGTCGGTCATGGCGAGGAACCTATAACTGATCGGACCACAAAAACCGCCCCACACTTGCGATCTTTACGCACCGTGGCCGGCTGGTACCGGTTCGCGAGGAGGCGGCGGGGGAGTGCCGTCCCCGAAGGGCCGCCCGCCCAGCGACTCGCGCCCGTGCGGGGTCAGCCAGCCGGTGAGATCCGGCCCGGCCGGCACGATCTGCGCCGGATTGAGGTTGGTGTGCACGACGTAGTAGTGCCGCTTGATGTCCACGAAGTCGATCGTGTCGCCGAACCCGGGCGTCTGGAAGAGATCCCGCGCGTACGCCCACAGCACCGGCATCTCACTCAGCTTCTGCCGGTTGCACTTGAAGTGTCCGTGGTAGACGGGGTCGAATCGGGCCAGCGTGGTGAAGAGCCGCACGTCCGCCTCCGTGATGGTGTCCCCGACCAGATACCGCCGGCTCTCCAGGTGGGAGGAGAGCCAGTCGAGACGATCGAACAGCCTGGTGTACGCGCGCTCGTAGGCTTCCTGGCTGCTCGCGAATCCGGCCCGGTACACGCCGTTGTTCACGTCGCGGAACACCAGATCGTTGATCCGGTCGATCTCCGGCCGCAACGCCTCGGGGTAAAGCTGCGGCGCGCCCTCGCGCTGATACTTCGTCCACTCCAGCGACATGTCGATGGTGATCTGCGCGAAGTCGTTGGTCACCACCTGCCCGGTCGGCACGTCCACGATGGCCGGCACGGTGATGCCCAGCGGATAGTCCGGGTCGCGCTTGAGGAACGCCTCCTGCAGCCGCTCGATCCCCAGCACGGGGTCGCGACCGCCCGGGTCGAGGTCGAAGGTCCAGCTCCGCTCGTCGTGCGTGGGCCCGGCGATGCCCATCGACAGGGCCTCCTCGAGCCCGAGCAGGCGGCGCACGATGATCGCCCGGTTGGCCCATGGGCAGGCCCGGGCCACGATGAGGCGATATCGCCCCGGCTCCACCGCGTATCCGTCGCGGCCGTCGGCCGTGATCCGCGTGGTCAGGTACCGCATGTCCCGGTCGAATTCACCGGATCCCTTCTCGCCCATACCGCCCATCCTGCACCGGTCCGGCGCTTCGCGCCGCGCACAACCCCGACGGGCTATATCGTGATCAACAAGTTTATTTTGTGTAGTTTTGGATTATTTAT
>NZ_JBFAZH010000584.1:0-4949 GCF_040681735.1 Actinoplanes sp. NPDC051633
GCGGCCAGCTGATCCGGCGAACGGTCGACTATGGACAGCGGCTCGGTGTTCGACGCGAAGTCGGCGAAGCTCATCGTTTCGCCGTTCGTCGAACCGCCGAGGACCACCACCGGAAGAGGAAGCTCCCCGCGCGCCTGCAGCACCTTCGGCAGGATCTCGGGCGTGGTGAAGACGACCGACGCGCGCGCGTCGTCGAGGATGTGCCGCAGCTCGGGCGCCGTCACCAGGAAGATGACCGGTGTCACGACGGCCCCCGCCCGCCACACCGCGTGGTAGAGCTGCACCACCTCGGGGCTGTTGGCCATCATGACCACCACCCGGTCGCCGGGCCGCACCCCCAGGCGCACCAGGCCGGACGCCAGCCGGCTGGCGCGTTCGAGCTGTTCCGCCGAGCCGACCCAGGCACCTTCGAAGAACACCGACGGGTGGTCACCGAGCCGATCGAGAGCGGCCACGGCCAGACGGGCGAGGTTCGATTCCATCCGGCACCTCCTTGGAGGATTTCTACACCGCCGGTGCCGAAAGCGCAGCGGGGCTATCCCTTGTAGGCGTCGAGGTCCGCTCTGGTCAGCAGGGCCCGAAGCTGGATGCCCGCCTCCGAGAGGGCCTCCGCGCCGCCCTCCTGCCGGTCGATCACGCACAACGCGTGGTCCACGTGCGCGCCCAGCCTGCGCAACTCACCCGTCGAGATCACCACCTGGCCACCCGAGGTCACCACGTCCTCGACCACCAGCACCCGCCGCCCGGCCACCTCGGCGCCCTCGGCCAGCCGCGCCGTCCCGTACTTCTTCGCTTCCTTTCGCACGAACGCGCAGGGCAGCTTCGCGTGCCGGCCCACCGCCGTCACCACCGCGATCCCACCCATCTCCAGCCCTGCCAGCACCTCGGTGCCCTCGGGGATGAGCGCGGCCATCTGCTCCGCCAGCGCGTCCAGCAGCACCGGGTCGGACTCGAACTGGTACTTGTCGAAGTACTCGGTGGCGGTGCGCCCGGAGCGCAACGTGAAGGTGCCGGTCAGCCGTGCGACGTCGTTGACCTGGCGGGCGAGCGAAGAGTCAGTCACAGCTGCACAGCCTAGACAGCACCCGGACCGCAACCTCTCAGCCACCGTCGGGACCTGCCGAATGGGGGATCATGCAGACTCCGCATCGGTGGTTCGGGGCCGGGCACAGCACCGCCGCCGACAGCGGCAAGGCGGGTGCCGAGGCGGCCGCGTCCGCGATCAACGGGCGTACCCCGGAAGTGGTCTTCGTCTTCTGTTCCGACCACCATGATCTTCCGGCCCTCCTGCTCGGCGTGCGTGCCGAAGCCGGGCGGGAAGCCACCGTCGTCGGGGCCACCACTCTGGGTGAGCTGGCCTACGACGGCGTGAGTGACGGCGGGGTGTCGGTGGCCGCGCTGGGCGGAGCCGGCTTCACGGTACGCACGCGCGTCGCCCACATCCGCGACGTGGGCCACCGGCAGGCGGGCGCCGAGGCCGCCGAGGCGATGGCCGGCCTCTCCGACCCGCACAGCGTGCTGATCCTGCTGGCCGACGGCTTCAGCGGCGACCCGCACGAGGTGGTCCGCGGGGCCTACTCGGTGCTCGGCGCCGCCGTGCCGCTGGTCGGCGGCTTCGCCGGCGGCACACCACAGGTGCAGCGCACGTTCCAGTTCCACGACGACACGGTGTTCGAGGACGCGGTGATCGGCGTCGCGCTGGGCTCGGACGGACCGATCGGGATCGGCGTCGCGCACGGCTGGCACCGCCTGGAACCGCCGATGATCGTGACGCGCAGCTCCGGCGGCACCATCTTCGAGCTCGACGACGAGCCGGCCCTTGACGTGTTGCTCCGGCGTGGCGGGCAGGCGCCGAAGCAGACGGACCCGCACACGTTCGTGTCGATCGGGCTGTCCCGGCGCAACGGCGAGGACATCCGGGTGCTCAACGACGCCGATGAGATCGAGCGGACCGTCGGCAGCCTCGCCGACGTGCCGCAGGGCGCGCTCTGCTGGGTGATGGACGGTGACCCGGCCGCGCTGATCGCCGGCGCCGCCGACTCCTGCGCCGAGGCGCTCGAGGGATTGGGCGGCAGGGCGCCGCTGGGGGTGCTGGCCTTCGACTGCGCCGGGCGCCGGAGCAAGCTGGGCCTGGACGGGATGCAGCAGGAGATGGCCGCGATGCGGGACGTGCTGGGCGGCACCCCGTACGCCGGCTTCTACACCACCGCCGAGATCGCCCGGGTCCGCGGCGCGCTCGGCACGCACCACCTGACCCTCGTCACACTGGCCCTGGCCTGACCATGTCCCACTGGTCGACGCACCAGCTGACCGAGTACTTCGCCGCGGTCAACGCCGCCGCCGACGAGCCGTCCGCGATCGCCTGCGCCACCGAGCGGGCCGCCGAGATGGTGGAGGCCGAGGTCGCCGCGGTGGTCGTCGAGGACACCGTCGAGGGCGCGTGGGGGTTCGGCGCCGGTGTGCCGGTGGCGGGCCTGGTCCGCGCCGACCGCAAGCTGGGCGTGCAGGGGCTGGGCGCGCTGCACACCAGCTACAGCGCGCTGGGTGAGAACGTGCGGGGCTCGTTGATGGTGGGCCGGCTGCACGACGAGTTCGGCCCCGAGGAACGGCAGATGCTGCAGGGCATGGCCCAGATGCTCGGCCTCGCGCTGCGCAGCATCCGGGTGCTCTCCACCGAACGCAACCTGCGGTCCGACGCGCAGACCCGGCAGCACCTGGTGGAGACGATGCTGACGATCCAGCGGGCGATCTCCGCGCGACGGCCGCTCCCGGAGATTCTGGACGCGGTGACGGGCGGGGCGTCGGCGCTGCTCGGCGGGGCTTCGGTGGCGTTGATGCTGGCCGAGGAGGGCCGCGCGCGGCGGCTGACGGTGGCGTCGACGGCCGGCACCGCGGAGGCGGCGGCGCGGGAGACCGAGGCGCGGGAGGCGATGGCGAGCGGGTCGGAGCTGATCCGGCCGTTCGGCAAGGGCGCGGCGGTCGCAGCGCCGGTGCAGGTCACCGGGGAGATGGCGGGCAGCCTGGTGGCGTTGCTGCCGGATGCGCCCGAGCAGCACGCGGAGCGGTTGGATCGGCTCAGCGCATTCGCTCAGCAGGTGAGCCTTGCGCTCACCGATGCGCGTACGGTCGAAGCGGTCCACGAGGCGCACCACGACCCGGTCACCGGGCTGCCCGGCCGCGGCCTGTTCCTGAAGATCTTCAACCGGGTCCTCGCCTCGCGGGACAGCGCCACCGACCCGACCAGCGTGCTGTTCATCGACCTCGACCGGTTCAAGGGCGTCAACGACAGCCTGGGGCACGAGGCCGGCAACCAGCTGCTGGCCGCGGTCGCCGGGCGGATCCGCAGCTGCGTGCGCGCCAGCGACACCACCGCGCGGCTGGGCGGCGACGAGTTCGCGGTGCTGCTGCACGACTCGCCGATGGATGCTGCCACCTCGGTCGGCGAGCGCATCGTCACCGCCATCAAGGAGCCGTTCCGGGTGGCCGGCCGCGACCTCTTCATCGGCGCCAGTGTGGGCGTGGCCATCTCGCGGGACCGGACCGAGGCCTCGGAGATCCTGCTGAACAACGCGGACGTGGCGATGTACCGGGCCAAGAAGGACGGCCCGGCCAAGGTGGTCGTGTACGAGCCGTACATGCACACCGAGGCGCTCAACTACCTGAGCCTGCGCGGCGACCTGCAGAAGGCCCTGGAGGCACGCGAGTTCAAGCTGCAATATCAGCCTCTGATGCGGCTCGACACCGGCGAGGTGACCGGGGTGGAGGCGTTGATCCGCTGGCACAGCCCGGGTCGCGGGATGGTGTCGCCGGTCGACTTCATTCCGATCGCGGAGGAGTCGGGGCTGATCCTCGAGGTGGGTCAGTGGGTCCTGGAGACCGCGGCGGCGCAGGTGGCGGCGTGGCGCCGCACGTACCCCGATCTGACCTTGAACGTGAACGTGTCGGGGCATCAGCTGGTCCATCCGCGGTTCGCCGACGATGTGATGCGGGCGCTGGCGGTGGCCGGTCTGCCGTCCAGCGCGGTCACGCTGGAGCTCACCGAGTCGGTCCTGATGAGTGAGCCGGAGCTGGCCGTGGCGTCCCTCAACTCGTTGCGTACGCTCGGCTGCCAGCTCTCCGTCGACGACTTCGGGACGGGCTACTCGTCGCTGGCCTACCTGCGCGAGCTGCCGGTCGACGAGCTGAAGGTGGACCGGGTCTTCATCGCGCGCGCCGAGCTGACCAGCGAGGATCTGGCCCTGGTCCGCACGATCGTCCAGCTCGGACAGATCCTCGGCCTGCGGGTGGTGGCCGAGGGCATCGAGAACGTGGCGCAGCTGGACGCGCTGCGGGCGCTCGGCTGCCGGCTCGGCCAGGGCTACCACCTGTGCAGGCCGGCCGATGCGGAGGATCTACCCGCATTCCTGGAGTCCGCAACCCGTAGTCACCCGAACGCGTCACTCATCGCATAGTTACGGTTAGTTCTGACCAGTTTCGAGTATTTTGCACCTCATTGGGAGATCCACTGCCCCGAGAGGACGCACCGTGACACCCTTCGCCCTTCTCTTCCTCCTGGCCCTCGCCGGCTCCTCCTGCTTCGCCATCGGCCGCGCGCTGGGCCGTGGCGAGCGCTACGAGAAGGGTTATCGGGAGGGCTTCCGCGACGGCGAGACCGGGTCGCTCGCCCGGGCCGCCCGGCTGATCTCGCTCAACGAGCGGCCCGCGATCGCCCCGGCCGTCGAGTCCATGCTGGTGCCGTCGTACTCCGTGCCGCACCAGCTCCCGCCGCGCAGCGCCGCGCCCGCGGTGACTGGCATCCCGGCCCGGCCGCAGCTGGCCCTTTAGAAGCACGAAGCGTGAGGGGGGCGGCCGCCGCCCGGCCGTAACCCACGCCGCCCCCCATTACGGGTAAGGCATGTGTAAGCCCCCGGTCAGCACACCAGTAGATGTTGGGGCCCCGGTAGATACGA
>NZ_JBFAZH010000585.1:0-4949 GCF_040681735.1 Actinoplanes sp. NPDC051633
CTCGATGGCATCCCGTCAGAAGGAGATGCGATGAGACCCTTGAACCGGTGGGTGACGCCGGTCGCCGTCGCCGCCACCCTGGTGGCGGCGCTGATCGCCGCCCCCGCCGTCTCCGCCGCCACCACCGCAGCCGACGCGACGATCATGGCCGCCTGCACGGCCCCGGCCTGGGCCGAGGGCACCCACTACCCGGCCGGCACCCAGGTCACGTACTCCGGCCGCCTCTACCGCGCCCGGCAGAGCCACACTCCGCCGCCGGGCGCCGGCTGGACCCCGGCCGCGGTCCCGGCGCTCTGGGAGGACCTCGGCGCCTGCGACAGCACCCCACCGACCGACCCGCCGCCCACCGATCCCCCGCCGACCGACCCGCCGCCGACGACCGCCGGGCTGCCGCACGCGCCGTATGTCGACATGGGATCCTGGCCGACGCCGAGCCTGCCCGCGATGGTGAGCAGCGGCAACCTCAAGCACGTGACGCTGGCGTTCATCACGGCGTCCGCCTGCAAGGCCATGTGGTTCAACGCCTACGACCCGCGGCAGGGCTGGGCCCGCGACCAGATCGACGCCGTGCGCGCCCGCGGCGGTGACGTGAAGATCTCCTTCGGCGGCGCCACCGGCATCGAGCTGGCGCAGGCGTGCACCAGCGTCTCCGCGCTGCAGGCCGAGTATCAGGCCGTGGTCAGTGCGTACAACCTGAAGTACATCGACCTCGACATCGAGGGCGGCGCGACCGGCGACCCCGCCTCGGTGGCCCGGCGGTCGCAGGCGCTCGCCGCCCTGCAACGCGCCAACCCGGGGCTTCGCGTGTCCTTCACGCTGCCGGTGCTGCCCGAGGGCCTGACCGCCGACGGTCTCGGCGTGGTCCGCTCGGCCCGCGACGCCGGGGTCAATGTGGACCTGGTCAACGTCATGGCGATGGACTACTACCGCAACGGTGACTACGGCCAGTTCGCCGTGGACGCGGCGAACTCCACCTTCAACCAGATCAAGTCGCTCTACCCGGGCCGCACCGACGCCCAGGTGTGGAAGATGGTCGGGGTCACGCCGATGCTGGGCGCGAACGACGACGGCCGCATCTACGACCAGGCCGACGCGCGCCAGCTGGTGAGCTTCGCGCAGGGCAAGCACCTCGGGATGCTCAGCTTCTGGGAGCTCGGGCGGGACGCCAACGCCTGCAGCGGGCCGCTCTACCGCTGCACGAACATCCCGCAGCAGCCGTACGAGTTCAGCCGGATCTTCGCCGCCTACAACGGCTGAGACTCTCGGACGCATCCTTGAGTAGCAGTAAGCGTCGCCATGAGTCGGCCGGCCGTCGACTCATGGCCGACGCGCATCGAGGACCGCCTCGGCCACCGTGGACGGATGACGACAGGGAAGATCTCACGGGCACGCTTCCTGATGGCCGCGGGCGCGGTTGCGGCCGCACCGCTGATCGCGGCCGAACCCGCCGGCGCGGCCGGTCGGCGTGCGCCGGTCCGCCACGGCGTCTGTTACGCCGTCGGCGACGGTGACGTGGCGGGCACCGGCTGGACGGCCGCCCGGATGCGGGCCGACCTCCGGGCCATCGCGTGCGACCTGCACGCCAACGCCATCTCGGTGTACGGAACGGGACCGGACCGGCTCGCCGCGACGGCGGCCGAGGCGGCCGAGCGCGGCCTGTCGGTCTGGCTGCAGCCGCGGCTCGGCGACCTGCCGCCCGCGGACATCCTCGACCACGTCGCCGAGACCGGCCGCCGCGCGGAACGGCTGCGGCGCGGCGGCGCCCGGGTCGTGCTCAGCGTGGGCTGCGAGTTCGTCCTGTTCGTGCCCAGCATCGTGCCGGGTGCCGACGTGCTGGAACGGGTGCGCAACCTGATGTCCGGGAACTTCGATCCGGTGATCATGCAGCGCCGGTTGACCGCCTTCACCGCGCGGGCCGCCCGGGTCGGCCGTTCGGTGTTCCGCGGCCGGCTGACTTACGGCGCCGCGCACGACGAGCAGGTCGACTGGTCCTTGTTCGACATGGTCGGCGTCAACTACTACGGCGACCGGCCGCGCCGGGATCTCGCGCCGGTGATGCGGCTCGGCAAGCCGGTCGCGGTCACCGAGTTCGGTTGTTGCACCTACGAGGGCGCGGCCGCCGACGGCGGGATGGGCTGGGATGTCGTCGACTACACGAAGGAGCCGCCGGAGATCCGCGGGAACCTGGTCCGCAGCGAGGAGACCCAGGCGCGCTATCTCACCGATCGGCTCGGCGACTTCGCATCGATGAACCTGGCCGCGGCGCTGGTCTACGACTTCGTCTCGCCGGACGCGCCGTACCGCCGCAACCCTCGCTACGACATGGACCTGGCGAGCTACAGCATCGTGCGCACCATCTGGGCGGACGGCACCGACCCGGCGAACGGCTGGCACTGGGAGCCGAAGCGGGCGTTCCACGCCTTGGCGCGCCGGTTCGCCGCCGCCTGAGGCCCGAGGCGGGGTCAGGTTCCCCGGGGCACCGTGAAGCTGTGGCGCCCCGGGGAACGGGATCAGGGAATGACCGGCTGGAAGCGCCGCGGTGCGAAGGTGCTCGGCGCGGACTCCGTGGTCACCACCGGGGCGGTTGCTCCCGGCCTCGGCAACCTGCCCACCAGCGGCAGCGTCAGCGAGCTGCCGCGCAGGTCGAGATGGATCGTCGCCCCGGTCGACTGCGGTGACGAGTACTCGACGTCACTGGCCTGCAGGATCAGCCCGAGCACGTGCCCCGAGGCGATCCGCTGGTCGGTGGCCTGCATCGGGACGGTCACCGAATACCACCGGCCCGGCGTCAGCGGCGTGACGAACCGCAACGAGACGCGGTGGGCGGCGTCCTGCCAGCCGCGGGTGATGATCGCGTGGTCGTCGGTCACCACGTTCTCGACGGTGTCGAAGTAGCACGCGTCGTCGGCCGCGGTCGAGGATCCCCAGCAGGACTCCGTGTCCAGCGTCGTGATGCCCTGACCGGCGGCGAGGTAGTTCACCCGCGTCGCCGTGCCGTAGTCGACCAGACGTGCGGTCAGCTCCGACGTCGGCTTGTCGACCTGCACGCGGAGCGTCACGCTCGGCGTGCCCGAGACGCGTACCCCCTGAGTGAGCGGTGCGGAGAGGAACGCGACCCGGCCGGGGACCGTCGAGTTCGGATTCGCGACCGCGTCCGCCTCGCCCAGATCGGGGTTGTCCGTCCACGTACGCGAACCCTCGCCGGAGCGACCACCCAGCGTGCCCGTCGTCCCGTCGCCGTCACCCAGCGCGATGTTCAGCCGCCGCGCCGCGGGGGCCGGCCAAGACCGCTCGTTCACCCACGTGCCCGGCGCCGTCTCGATCGTCACCGCCGGCTCCCGGTCGATCCCGTTGCGCAGGCCCTGCAGGTAGCGGTCGAACCACCGGTGCAGCACGTCGACCCACTCGGCCCGACGGATGTCGAACGGATCGACATGGCCCTGCTGAGGGAGCCAGAGCTTCTTGGGTACGTGCAACCGGCTCCACCACTGTGCGAACTGGTCCGTCGTCACGTTGGTGTCGTTGAGCCCGTGCGAGATGAACACGCTGGCCCGCACCTTGCGGGCGTCCGGCCGGAAGTCCCGCTCGGCCCAGTACGCGTTGTAATTGCCGGTCGCGTCGTCGCTGCCCGCGTCGAGCCGGGCCACCGTGGCCGCGCAGGCCGCCTCGGGCCGCCCGTTGACCACCTGGTGCAGGAACTCGGGATAGTCGGGGGCGCGAAGCACGCCGTTGTAGCGCTGGTAGTCGTACCAGCTGGAGATCGCCGAGATGGGCACGATCGTCTCGAGGCCCTCGACGCCGGTCGCGGCGACGCCGTTGGCCACCGAGCCGTCCCAGGACTTGCCGATCATCCCGGTCCTGCCGTTGGTCCAGCGGGTGGCGACCGCCGGCGTGCCGTCCGCGTACGTGGCCCGGGCCCGGCCGTTCAGCCAGTCCACGACCGCCTTGCCGCTGCCCACCTCCTCGCGGCCGCCGACGTCCATGCAGCCGGTGGACCGGTTGGTCCCGGCCAGGTCGGCGGCGACGAAGGCGTACCCGCGTGGCACGAAGTAGTTGTCGTAGAAGAGCGGCTGCTTGGTGATGGTGCCGCTCGCGTCGTACTCCTTGAGCTCGCCCTCATTGCCCCGCCCGCAGCAGGAGTAGTACGGCGAGCCCTCGAGGATGACCGGCACCTTCAGGCGCCGGTCGGCCGCCTCCCGCGGCCGGACGATGTCGACGGCGACCCGGTCGGGCACACCGTCCTCGTCGTTGTCCAGTGAGGTCTGCACCCAGACGCTCTCCCGGATGGCGTTCTCGTACGAGTAGACCGGCACGGTCTCCCCGCCCCGGACGTGTGGTGTGGAAGCGGCCGCGGCCGGCGTGGCGGTGACGGTCAGTGTGGCACCGATCCCCGCGACGACGGCCATCGCTAGCCTTCGCATTCGTGGCCCTGACATCGACGCATCGTAAAGCACCGATGCCGCTGCGCATGCCGATCGGATCCACTCGTTCGTGCATTCGGCGACGGCTGCAACGTACGGTTGCGACACTGGCCGCATGGGGTACTGGCTGCTGCAATGCAACGAGTCGCACTGGCGCATCCGTGACTTCTTCAACGATGGACGCACCGGCACCGTGTGGACCATCCGTCAGCATTGGAAACGGATGCGGCCCGGGGACAGGGTGGCCGTATGGCTCTCCGGCGCCGGAGGCGGCGTCGTGGCTCTCGGGGAGGTCAGCGGGGAGCCGTACTTCGGGACCGCCGGGGCCGCCGACGAGCGGTACCGGACCGGCGGCGACGGTCCGGAGAGTGAGCGCTGGCTGGTCCCGGTCGAGTTCACCCAGCACTTCCTCGACCACCCGATCGGGCGGGACGCCCTCGAGCACGATCCGCGCTTCGCCGAGGCCCTGATCCTGCGGATGCCGGGTGGCCGCAACCCGGTCCGGCTCGAGGCCGACGAGTGGGCGGC
>NZ_JBFAZH010000586.1:0-4948 GCF_040681735.1 Actinoplanes sp. NPDC051633
AACATCGGAGGTGCCGCCACCGCCCTCCCGTTCCGGCTGCCATTCGAGCGCACCGAATACCGCAGCACCGGGGACTCAATCAGCTGGCAGGATCAGTTCGGCGAGTAGGCTCCGGCGGGGTACAGCCTCACGGTCGGCCCGACCACGCGCTACCGCCCCGGCACCACCCGGCCGAAGCGATGGAACGTCGCCGTTTTCGCGCCCGACACGCAGATGTCGGGCGGGGTTCGCGATGGGAATATGGTCGCTGCCGGCGTGCCGCTGTTCGGCGACGGTGCCGGGCACTTCGGATTCTCCTCGTTCGACACCGCGCGGACCGCGCTCTACGCGGGCGGGACGCTGATCGGGGAGGCGGCATCGGACTACGCCGAGTTCGAGGTGCCGCCGGGCACCGCCGACCTCCGGCTGGAGCAGTCAGCCACCCGATCCGCACCGTTCCGGCTCTCCACCTCAGTCAGTGGCGTGTGGACGTTCCGTTCGGCGACGACCTCGGAGGAAACCCTGCTCCCGCTGTCCACGGTGCGATTCAGCCCACGGGTCGACGACAGGAATGTCGCGCCGGCCGGCACGTCGTTCACGTTCCCGGTCGAGGTAGTCCGCCCGACGGGCTCAGCAGCGCCGCCCAACCGCGACCTGACCGCCGAGTTCTCCACCGACGACGGGCAGACCTGGCAGCCCGCGACGGTCGCCGGCTCCGGCGGCAAGCGCACCGTCCGGGTCTCCAACCCCACCGGTCCGGCGTACGTGTCGCTGCGGGGCCACGCCACCGACGCGGCGGGCAACACCGCCACGATCACGGTCATCAAGGCGTACGAGGTCGGATGACATTCGCACGGCGGGGCGTCGACGGCGCCCCGCCGTGCGGGTCAGTGCGTGTCTGGTGTCCAGGCCCGGGTCCGAAACTCGTGAACATCGAATATGCCACAATCCCGCCCATGCCTGAGATCGTTATCGCGGCGCTGGTTCACGAAGGTCGAGTCCTGCTCGTCCACCGAAGTCCGAACCGCCATGTCTACCCGGACGTGTGGGATCTGCCGGGCGGACACATCGATGCAGGCGAGACAGAGCTGGCTGCGCTCGCCAGGGAGATGCACGAGGAACTCGGCGTCCAGATAACAACAGGCTCGGCGATCCACCTGTGTCGACTGGAGGCAGGCCACGGAGAGGACTCCGTGCGCTTCAGCGCCTGGCTTGTCGGCGAGTGGGAGGGGACACCGACAAACGTCGCTCCTGATGAACATGACGAGATCCGTTGGTTCCGGCCCGAGGAGTTGCCGCCGCTCATTCACGAACCCGTGCGCACGGCGGTGATGGAAGCGATGCGGGGTGCCCGCGCCTGAACTTCTACGCCCTTTCTCGGTGTCCCCGCCGGCCCACCCTGCCCACGCATATGGTGCGAAGCGCCGCGGTAGAGCATGATGACTCGTGCGGCGACGGAAACACCGTTGCAAACACCGGGCCCATCGTCTCGGGCGAATCGGACCGAACGCCGCCTCCCGGCCCCGAAGTGGCCGTGCCGCTCGATGACGCCCATGGCGGCCTGCAACATTTCTGCACACCGGCTCCATTGACCGGCAACGATGTGCAAAATTATCGTTTTTCCATTGCCTTTCGCATTTCCACCGCCGCCACCAAGCGGCGGAAATGCTCCGTGCCCTTTCCCCGCCAAAGGACCCCGCAATGAAACGCATCGCCATCGCCGCGGCGACGACCGCGGCGCTGCTGCTCGGCGCGGCCGGACTCCATCCGGCCTTCGCTGCCGCCCTGTTCACCGACACCTTCGACGACGGGAACGCGAACGGCTGGTCCCGCTCCGGCGGCTCCTGGTCGGTCGTCGCCGACGGCTCTCCCGCCTACCGCCAGTCGAGCACCGGCGCCAACGCCCGGGCGCTGGCCGGTAGCACCTTCTGGACCGACTACACGGTGCAGGCCCGGGTACGGCCGATCACCTTCGGCGCCACCAACCGGACCGTCGGCGTCGCCGCCCGCGCCCGGTCGACCAGCGAGTACTACGCTTTGGTGCTGACCGGCGGCGGCGCCGCCCAGCTCCAGCGGGTCAGCGGCGGCAGCGCGACCGTGCTCGGCACCGCGGTGGCGGCCGGCGCCCCCGGCGCGTGGCGCACGCTTGCGCTGAGCGTGCAGGGCACCACGCTCGCCGGCGCGGTGGACGGCGTGCCGATCCTGCGCGCCACCGACACGGCGCTGAGCGCCGGCCGGATCGGGCTGGTCGCCTCCTACGCCAGCGCCTCATTCGACGACGTCACCGTGGACACCGCCGCGCCCGGCCCCGGGCCCAGCGACCCGCCGACCACGCCGCCCCCGCCCGGGCAGTGCCGGGTGACCGGCGCGCCGACCGGGTTCGCCGCGGTCAACACGCTCGGCCAGAACGGAACCACCGGCGGCGCCGGCGGGCCCGCGGTCGCGGTGGACACGGCCGCCGAGCTGATCGCCGCGATCGGCGCCGCCGGGCCGCTCACCGTCTGCGTCACCGGGACCATCGTGCTGCCGGCCGGCATGTACGACGTGACCAGCGACAAGTCGATCGTCGGGGTGGGCGCCACCGCGGGCATCAGCGGCGGCGGCTTCAACATCGGCCTGCCGGTCTCCGCGGTCACCACGCCGCCGGCGAACGCGGTGCACAATGTGATCATCCAGAACCTGTCGTTCCGCGACGCCAGCGACGACTCGATCAACGTGCAGATGTTCAGCCACCACGTCTGGATCGACCACAACGACCTGGCCGAGGGCTACGACGGGCTGATTGACATCAAGCGCGGCTCCTCCTACGCCACCGTCTCGTGGAACCGTACCCACGACCACACCAAGAACATGCTGCTCGGCCACGACGACGGCAACGCCGCCCAGGACACCGGCCGGCTCAAGGTGACCTACCACCACAACTGGTTCGACCGCACGCCGCAGCGCAACCCGCGGGTCCGCTTCGGAGAGCCGGTGCACATCTACAACAACTACTACGTCTACAACACCGACACCGGGGTGGCCTGCCAGGCAAATGCGGGCTGCGTGGTGGAGGGCAACTACTTCGAGGACGTCGAGGAGCCGGCGACCAACTCGTACGCCGGGCCGTCCGGCCGGTGCGTGGCCCGCAACAACGTCTTCGTCGGCGAGTCCGGCGTGCCGGACTGCAGCGGGACCGTGCAGGAGCCGTCGGTCTACTACTCGTACACGTTGGACGATCCGGCCGCCGTCAAGGCGATCGTGACCGCCGGCGCCGGCGTGGGGAGGGTCTGAGATGCGCGGGTTGCTCGCGATGGCGGTCGTGCTGACCGCGATCACCATCCCGGCCGCACCCGCGGCGGCGGCCGGGCAGAGGCCCGCCGGCAGCAACACCGGCCCGGACGGCTTCGCCACCGTCGCCGGGTACGGCCGGACCACGACCACGGGAGGCGCCGGCGGCCCGGTCGTCACGGTGTCCACCGCCGCGGCGTTTCTCGACCACATCGCCCGGCCCGGCCCGTACGTCATCCAGGTCTCCGGCACGATCGCGCTGCCCACCGGCAGCACCGACGGCATGCACTCGGTCGCCTCGGACAAGACGATCGTGGGCCTGGGCAGCACCGCCGCGCTGACCGGCGGCGGGTTGAACATCGGCCTGCCGATCTCCTCCGCGACCTCGCCGCCCGCGGGCGCCGTGCACAACGTGATCATCCGGAACCTGCGGCTCTCCGGAGCCACCGACGACCTGATCAACGTGCAGATGTTCAGCCACCACATCTGGATCGACCACAACGACCTGTCCGACGGCGACGACGGCGCGGTCGACATCAAGCGCGGCTCGGACCTGGTGACGGTGTCCTGGAACAGGTTCCACGACCACGACAAGACGCTGCTGCTGGGCCACGACGACGACAACGGCGCCCAGGACACCGGCCGGCTGCGCGTCACCTACCACCACAACTTCTTCGACGGCTCGGACCAGCGCAACCCGCGTGTGCGCTTCTCCGCGCTGGCGCACGTCTACAACAACTACTACCTGGACAACAGCTACGGCATCGCGTCCACCAACGACTCCGCCGTCCTCGCGGAGGGCAACTACTTCGTCAGCGTGAACAACCCGGGTCGGGTCGATTTCAGCGGGCCCCTCGGGCGGATGGTGCAGCGCGACAACGTCCTCGTCGACTGCAACCACGAGATCGAGGTGCGCGGCTCGGTCCCGGACCCGCGCGGGTTCTACCCGTACACGGCGGACCGGGCCGCCGTCGTACCCACCGTCGTGCCGGCCGGCGCCGGCGTCGGAAAGGTGTGATCGCCATGCGCAGACTCCTGCCCGCGGGGGTGGCCGCGATGATCGCGGCCGCTCTCCTTCAAGCCACCGCACCCGCAGCGGCAGCTGCGACGGTTCCGGACGGGTTCGCCTCCGTCGCCGGGCTCGGCCTCTCCGGCACCACGGGCGGGGCGGCCGGGCCGACGGTCACCGTCACGAACGGCGCCGATCTGGAGCGGTACGCCGGGACGAACACGCCCTACACGATCATGGTGAGCGGCCGGATCGCGGTCGACGACATGATCACGGTGGTCGCCAACAAGAGCATCCTCGGCGTCGGCAGCACGGCCGAGATCACCGGCGGCGGCCTGCAACTTGGCTCCACCACCCGGCCGGGCAACAACGTGATCATCCGCAACATCCGGTTCAGCGGCGCCGAGGACGACTCGGTCAGCGTCACCAACGCCGCGCACCACGTGTGGATCGACCACAACGAGTTCCTCCCGGCCTATGACGGCTCGCTCGACATCAAACGCAGGTCGACCTTCGTCACGGTTTCCTGGAATCGTTTCCGCGGCACCGACAAGTCGATGCTGCTCGGCCATTCCGACAACTACCGCGACGACGTCGGATATCTGAAGGTCACCTACCACCACAACTGGTTCGAGGGGTCGAACCAGCGGCATCCGCGGGTCCGTTTCGGCGAGCCGGTGCACGTCTACA
>NZ_JBFAZH010000587.1:0-4947 GCF_040681735.1 Actinoplanes sp. NPDC051633
GCGGCATCCGCCGAAAGGGAGCACGATGTCATCCTTGATCGCACCGGAGAAGGCCCCACCGGCCGAGCCGGAAGCGCCGCGACGCAGTCGCTCCACGATGGGCCGGCGCCTGACCCCGTTCGGCTACCTGTTCCCCACCGTGCTGTTGATCGTGGTCCTCATGGTGGTCCCGATCATCATGGTGATCGGCTATTCGTTCCGCGACAACGTGATCGTGCAGCCCGACTCGGAGTTCGCCGGGCTGGCCAACTACGCCAAGGTGCTCAGCGACCCGGATTTTCTGGCCGCACTGAAGAACACCGCCATCTTCATCACCGTGAGCATGGTAGCCCACCTGGTCCTGGGCCTGGCCTTCGCGATGATGCTCAACACGAAGCTGCTCAGCGGCGTCACCAAGGCCGTGTTCCGGATCGTCTACATCCTGCCGTGGCTGTTCACGATCGCGGTGATCGCGGTCATCTGGCGGCTGCTGCTCGACCCGGCCGGCGTGCTCAACTACATGCTGGAGACGCTGGGCCTCGTCCAGAACGCCGTGGACTGGCTCGGCGACCCCGGCAAGGCGCTCTGGGTGGTCACCTTCGCCAACATCTGGTCCGGCTACCCGTTCTTCATGATCAGCCTGCTGGCCGGGCTGCAGGGCATCCCGGGTGACCTGTACGAGGCGGCCGACGTCGACGGCGCCGGCCCGGTGCAGAGGTTCCTGCACGTGACGCTCCCGCAGCTGCGCCCGGTGATCATCAGCATGGCGGTGCTCGACCTGATCTGGACGTCTCAGCAGTTCGCGCTGATCTGGATGATGACCGGCGGCGGGCCGCTGAACGCCACCGAGATGCTCAGCACCTTCACCTACAAGCAGGCGTTCAGCGAGTACGAGTTCGCGACCGCGTCCGCCGCCGCCGTGGTGGTCCTGCTTCTCACGATGATCCTGGCGTTCTTCTACGTGCGCCAGCAAAGGGAGCGGTGATCCCCATGGCCGTGGCCACGACCATCCGCCGGCGTCGCACCCTCGCCAAGACCGGCGTCATCATCGGGCTGATCCTCGGCGCGCTCTTCGCCGGCCTGCCCGTGCTGTGGATGCTGTCCACCTCGTTCAAGGGCAACGGCGAGGTCTTCCAGTCGCCGCCGCAACTGATCACGAAGGGCTTCTCGTTCGACGCCTACACCGAGATCCTCGGCAACGGCGCCCAGCTGCGGTTCTTCCTCAACAGCTATATCGTCGCCCTTTCGGTGACGGCCCTGACGCTGCTGGTGGCGATCCTGGCCGCGTACGCGTTCAGCCGCTTCACCTTCCCGGGCCAGAAGACCATCAACGCCGTGATCGTCAGCGTCCAGGCCGTGCCGCCGATCACGCTGGTCATCCCGTACTTCGGGCTCGTCGTCGCGCTCGGCCTGTACAACACCTATCCCGGCCTGATCCTCACGCACATGGTGTTCACGCTCCCGTACGCGATCATCATGACCACCGCCTACCTGAACACCCTGCCGAAGGAGCTGGACGAGTCGGTCAAGGTCGACGGCGGCAGCAGCTGGACCGCGCTGTGGCGGATCCTCGTGCCGATCTCGGTCCCGGGCCTGGTGGCGGTCGGGGTCTACACGTTCATGATCTCGTGGAACGAGTACCTCTTCGCGCTCACGCTCACCCGCACCGACGACATGCGGACCGTGCCCATCGGCATCCAGCTGCTCATGGGTCAGCACTCCTACGAGTGGAACCAGATGATGGCGATGAGCATCCTCGGCTCCATTCCCGTACTCATCCTCTTCCTGCTCTTCCAGCGACGGTTCATCGGCGGGCTCACCTCCGGCGCCGTCAAGGCCTGACACCACCCATCACTCGAGGAGAAACCGAGAAATGCTGACGACCGGCAAGACGATCCTGGACGTCGCCAACGAGAACAGCTTCGCCGTGCCCGCCTTCAACATCAGCGACTGGGCCATGTTCAAAGGCATCGTGGAGATCAGCGAGGAGAAGAACGCGCCGCTGATCGTCGGGATCCACCCCGACGAGGTGGCGCACATCGGCCGCGAGATGATCGCCGGCATCGCCGCGCGGGCCCACACCGCGAGCGTTCCGATCGCGATCCACTGGGACCACGGCGCGACCTACGAGCAGATGCTCCAGGCGTTCCAGTTCGGCTTCACCTCGGTGATGATCGACGGTTCGCTGAAGCCGTTCGAGGAGAACATCGCGATCTCCAAGAAGGTCACCGAGTCCGCGCACGTCCTCGGCATCTCGGTGGAGGGCGAGCTGGGCACGATCGGCGCGAACGACAGCTACGCCGAGGCCGAGGGCGCCGCCACGATCATCTACACCGACCCGGACGATGCCGTGACGTTCGTCGAGCAGACCGGCGTGGACAGCCTCGCCGTGGCGATCGGCACGTACCACGGCTTTTTCCCGAAGGGCCTCAAGCCGGAGCTCAAGCTCGACCTGCTCAAGGAGATCAAGAGCCGGGTGCAGATCCCGCTGGTGCTGCACGGCGGCTCCAACAACCCGGACGACGAGATCGCCGAGGCCTCGCGGATCGGCATCAACAAGATCAACATCTCCACGGACATCAAGGTCGCCTATCACAACAAGATGCGCGAGGTGCTGGGCGACGACCCGAAGGTGCGCGAGCCCAATGCCATCCAGCCCGCCTGCATCGACGCCATGAAGGTGGTGGCCGCCCAGAAGATCGACCTGTTCGGCGCCACCGGGAAGGGCTCGCTCTACTGACATGGCCGACGCGTCACGGGTAGTCCTGGGCCTCGGCAACTGCGTGGACTACGAGCTCAAGCTGACCTCCGCGGTCCTGTCGCGGCTGGTCACCGAGTACGACATCCGCGCCGGGGAGTTGACCTCGTCACCGGCCACGGTCGCCGGCGAGCGCGACCTCGTGGTGTCGATCCTGTCCTACGTCGCGCGGGGCGGGGGCGGCGAGCACTTCGTCGCCTCCGCCCCGGCGCTCTCGGCCTTCGCGCACCGGTTCCCGCACCGCACCACCCTCGGCGGGACGGCGGCGCGGGCCGGCATCGTGCTGGACCGCCTCGGCGTGCCGTCCACCATGCACCTGGTCACCGTCAACGACACCGTGCGCCGCCTGCTGCCGGCGAGCATCGAGTACGTCTCCAGCGGCGTCGAGGACACCTTCCACCCACACCTGATCGTCCAGTACGACCGGGGCCTGCACATCGCAGTGCTCGGCATCACCGCGCCGTTCCCGAACCGGCTCATCTATGTCAACGACCCCGACAACGAGTCGATGGCGCTCACCGACGACCTCGGCCGCCTGCTGAGCCGGGCACAGATCTTCCTGGTGTCCAACTTCAACGCCATGCGCGACAAGGACCTGCTCGACCAGCGGCTGGCCGCGTTGCGCGAGCACATGCGCCGGCTGCCGCCGTCGGCGGTGACGTATTTCGAGGACGCGGCGTACCACGAGCCGGCGTTCAGCCGCCGGGTGCGTGAGGCGTTGCTGTCCCACATCGACGTGTACGGGCTGAACGAGGACGAGCTGCAGTCGTACCTCGGGCACCCGGTCGACCTGCTGTCGCCGCCGGAGGTCCTGGAGGCGATCACCGAGCTGCGCGCGCTCATCGGTGTGCCGATCCTGGTGCTGCACACCAAATACTGGGCGGCCGCGTTCGGCGGTGACTACACGGACGCTCTGGACAACGGCACCGTGATGGCCGCGACCCGGTACGCCCACGGCGACGACTTCACCGACGCCGTCGTCGAGCGGATGCGCCGGACGCCGCGGCGGCCCGAGTCGGTCGCCTTCGCGGCGGCGCTGACGTCGGGCGCGGGAACCGACACGATCTCCTGCGTCCCGGGTTTCGCGCTGGAGGTCCCCGATCCCACTACGGTCGGTCTCGGTGACACCTTCGTCGGCGGATTCCTCGCCGCGATAGCCGACCCGGAGGGCCGATGACCGTCGAAGCACTACCCGCCAACCAGCCGGAGACGTTCTACCGCGGCGCCGGCCGGATCGCCGAGTTCCGCAACGTGCCCGCGCTGGACGACCGCCCGGAGGACTGGGTCGGCTCGACGACGGCCCGGTTCGGTCTCGCCCCCTCGGGCCTGTCCACGCTGACCGACGGCCGTGTGCTGGCCGAGGCGATCGCCGCCGACCCGGGCTGGTGGCTCGGTCCCGGCCGCACCGACCCCGGCATCCTGGTGAAGCTGCTCGACGCCGGCCAGCGCCTGCCCCTGCACGTACACCCGGACCGCCGCTACGCCACCGCCCACCTGGCGTCCCCGTACGGCAAGACCGAGGCCTGGGTGATCGTGTCGGCGCGCCCCGGCGCGTACGTCCATCTGGGTTTCGCCCGCGACGTGGCGGCCGGCGAGCTCGCCGCCTGGGTGGCCGGCCAGCACACCGACGAGATGCTCGCCGCCACCAACCGCATCCCGATCGCCGCCGGCGACGCGATCCTCTGCCCGGCCGGCCTGCCACACGCCATCGGCGACGGCATCCTGCTGGTCGAGATCCAGGAGCCGACCGACTTCTCGGTCCTGCTCGAATACGAGAACTTCGGCCTCGCCGACGGCCACCTGGGCCTGGGCTACGACCTGGCCCTGCAGTGCGTGGACCGCGGGGCGTGGACGCCGGAGCGCCTCGACGGGCTGCGCGGCGGCGATCAACGGCTGCTGCCGGCGGCCGCGGACGAGTTCTTCGCCGCCCGCAGGCTGCGCGGCGGCGACCGCGTCGAGCAGGGCTTCAGCGTGCTGGTGGCGGTGGCCGGCGAGGGCCGGCTGACCGGCGAGAACGACGACCTGGCACTGCGGCGCGGGGACACGCTGCTCGTCCCGTACGCGGCCGGCCCGCTCAACCTGCGGGGCCAGGTAGAGGTGATCCGCCTCGCGGCTTCCTGACCGGAGGGGCCGCAACCAGTAGTGGTAGCCCAGCCACCCGTTCACCCGAGCGAAAGGTGGCTGAGCTACCACTTGGCCTCGCTGAGAGG
>NZ_JBFAZH010000588.1:0-4942 GCF_040681735.1 Actinoplanes sp. NPDC051633
CGCATTCTCTCGTTCGGTCATTACCAGCCGTCACGAGTCGTCACCAACGACGACCTGGCCCAGATCGTGGACACCAACGACGCCTGGATCCGTGACCGGGTCGGCATCGCCGAGCGCCGGGTCGCCGACCAGGAGACGGTCGCCGACATGGCCACGTTCGCCGCGGAGAAGGCGCTGGCCGGCTCCGGGCTCACCGCCGCCGACATCGACATGGTCGCGGTCGCCACCTGCTCCTCGGTGGACCGCTGCCCCAACGTGGCCACCCGGGTCGCGGCCCGGCTCGGGATCACCGCCCCGGCGGCCTTCGACCTGAACACGGCATGCTCCGGTTTCTCGTACGCGCTGGGCACCGCCGACCACGCCATCCGGGCCGGCGCCACCCGCAACGCCATCGTGATCGGCGCCGAGAAGCTCTCCGACGTCACCGACTGGACCGACCGCACCACGGCCGTGCTCTTCGGCGACGGCGCCGGCGCGGCGGTGGTGACCTCGGTGCCCGACGGTGAGCAGCCCGGCGTCGGCCCGGTGCTCTGGGGTTCGGCGCCGGACAAGGGCGACGTGCTGCGGATCGAGGGCTGGCGGCCGTACATCCAGCAGGAGGGTCAGATCGTCTTCCGCTGGGCGACCACGGCGCTCGCCCCGTTCGCGATCGAGACCTGCGAGAAGGCCGGCATCAAGCCGAGCGACCTGGCCGCGTTCATCCCGCACCAGGCCAACACCCGGATCATCGACGGCATCGTCAAGCGGCTCGGGCTCGGCCCGGACGTCGTGGTGGCGAAGGACCTGGTCGAGTCGGGCAACACCTCCGCGGCGAGCATGCCGCTGGCCCTGTCCAAGCTGATCGAGCGCGGCGAGGTGCCCTCGGGCGCACCGGTCCTGCTCTTCGGCTTCGGCGGCGGCCTCACCTACGCCGGGCAGGTCATCCGCTGCCCGTGAACCGCTTCCCAGCGGTCCCACCGAGAAAGGAAACACCGACAATGGCAACTCGCACTGAGATCACCTCGGGCCTCGCCGAGATCCTCGAGGAGGTCGCCGGGGTGAACCCGGACGACGTCGCCGAGGAGAAGTCCTTCACCGATGACCTGGATGTCGACTCGCTGTCCATGGTCGAGGTCGTGGTGGCCGCCGAGGAGAAGTTCGGCGTCAAGATCCCGGACAACGAGGTGCAGAACCTGAAGACCGTCGGCGACGCCGTGTCCTACATCGAGGCGAACCACTGACATGAGCAACACAGACGTCGTCGTCACCGGGCTCGGCGCGACCACCCCGTTGGGCGGGGACGTCGCGTCCACCTGGGACGCCATGCTCGCCGGCCGCTCCGGGGTGGGTCCGCTCACCCAGGAGTGGGCCGCACAGCTCCCGGTCCGCATCGCCGCCCAGCTCGCCGTCGAGCCCTCCGAGGTCATCGAACGGGTCAAGCTGCGCCGCCTCGACCGATCCGAGGCGATCGCGCTGATCGCCGCGCACCAGGCCTGGGCCGACGCCGGCCTGGCCGGCTCCGGACTCGACCCGGAACGGCTCGCGGTCAGCTTCGGCAGCGGGATAGGAGGCGCGCAGACCCTGCTCAACCAGGACGACATCCTGGAGGCCTCCGGCCCGCGCCGGGTCAGCCCGCACACCGTGCCGATGCTGATGCCCAACGGCCCGGCCGCCTGGGTCGGCCTCGAGCTCGGCGCCAAGGCCGGCGTGCACTCGATGGCCAGCGCCTGCGCCACCGGCGCCGAGGCCCTCTCGCTGGGGTTGGACATCATCCGGTCCGGCCGCGCCGACGTGGTGCTGGCCGGCGGCACCGAGGCGGTCATCCACCCGCTGCCGATCGCCGGCTTCGCCGCGATGCGCGCCATGTCGACCCGCAACGACGAGCCGGAGAAGGCGTCCCGCCCGTGGGACAAGGGCCGCGACGGCTTCGTGCTCGGCGAGGGCGCGGGTGCGCTCGTACTCGAACGGGCCGACCACGCCGCCGCCCGCGGCGCCACCGTCTACGCGACCCTGGCCGGTGCGGGCATCACCTCCGACGGCTTCGACATCGTGCAGCCGCACCCGCAGAGCGAGGGCGGCGTCCGGGCGATGAAGAAGGCGCTGCAGGACGCCGGCCTGACCGGCGCCGACATCAAGCACATCAACGCCCACGCCACCTCGACCCCGGTCGGCGACATGGCCGAGATCCACGGCATCCGAGTCGCGATCGGCGACCACCCGGTGTTGACCGCCACCAAGAGCATGTCCGGGCACCTGCTCGGCGCGGCCGGCGCCCTGGAGTCGATCGCCTGCATCCTGGCGATCCGCGACAGCGTCGTCCCGCCGACGATCAACCTGGACGACCCGGACGACGAACTGTCGCTCGACGTGGCCGCCCACAAGGCCCGGCCGATGGACGTCCCGGCGGTGATCAACAACTCGTTCGGCTTCGGTGGCCACAACGTCGCGTTGGTCTTCACCCGGGCGTGAGGATGACCGTCGCCTCGCCGGACGTCGACCTGCGCGACCCCGAGGTCCGGCTCCGCGGCCTGTTCGACCACGGCACCATGCGGCTCGTGGTGCCGCGGGACGACTCCGGCGTGCTGTACGCCCGCGGCGAGGTCGACGGCACGCCGGCGATCGCGTTCGCCAGCGACGGCACCCGGATGGGTGGCGCCATGGGCAGCGAGGGCTGCCGGCACGTGGTGGACGCGATCGACGCCGCAGTGCGCGAACGCGTGCCGGTCATCGGCCTGTGGCACTCCGGCGGCGCCCGGCTGGCCGAGGGCGTGGGAGCGCTGGACGCCGTAGGCCGGATCTTCGCGGCGATGGTGCGTGCCTCCGGTCGCGTGCCGCAGATCTCGGTGGTGCTCGGGCCGGCGGCGGGCGGTGCGGCGTACGGCCCGGCGCTCACCGACATCGTGATCATGAGCAAGGCAGGCCGGATCTTCGTGACCGGGCCGGAGGTGGTGCGCAGCGTCACCGGCGAGCAGGTCGACATGGAGCGGCTCGGCGGTCCCGAGCCGCACGGCCGCCGCTCCGGCGTCGTGCACGTCACCACCAAGGACGAAGAGACGGCCCTGGCTTCGGCGCGGCAGCTGACGTCGCTGCTCGGCCGCCAGGGCCGGCTCAGCCCGGCGGACGTCGCCGGGCCCGTGGACCTGGGCGCACTGCTGCCGGAGCAGGCGAACCGGGCGTACGACGTGAAGCCGCTGCTCAAAGCGCTGCTCGACGAACCCGGTGTGGAACTGCACGCCAAGTGGGCGCCGAACGTGGTGACCGTCCTGGGCAGATTCGCCGGTCGCACGGTCGGCGTGATCGCCAACAACCCCCTGCGGCTCGGCGGCTGCCTGGACGCGTCCAGCGCCGAGAAGGCGGCCCGGTTCGTGCGGATGTGCGACTCGCAGGGCGTGCCGCTGATCGTGCTCGTCGACGTGCCGGGCTATCTGCCCGGGCTGGGTCAGGAGTGGGACGGCGTGGTGCGCCGCGGTGCGAAGCTTCTGCACGCCTTCGCCGAGGCGGTGGTGCCGCGGGTGACGCTGGTGACGCGGAAGTCGTACGGCGGCGCGTACATCGCGATGAACTCCCGGGCGCTCGGCGCGACCGCGGTCTTCGCGTGGCCGACCGCCGAGATCGCGGTGATGGGCGCGAGCGCGGCTGTCAACATCCTGCACCGCCGGAAGCTGGCCGCGGCGCCGCCGGACCAGCGGGAGGCGGTGCGCGAGTCGCTGATCGCCGAGCAGGTGCGGGTGGCCGGTGGCGTGCACCGGGCCTTGGAGATCGGCGTGGTCGACGAGGTGATCAAGCCGGAGGACACCCGGCGGCGGATCGCGGAGGCCCTGGCGGCGGCGCCGGCGGCGCGCGGGACGCACGGCAACATCCCGCTCTGATCTCGACCGGCCCGCGCTGATTTCGGGCCGGGCGCGGGCCCCGCCGCCTCCCCCACCCCGGGCACTGGGTGGGCCGAGATTACGGCCGGGGTGCGACATTTCCGCTCGCTCTTCCACAGGCGGCGCCTACGGCCGGTGCCGCACAGCGCGGCGAGCGTGGTGGTCCGTTCGCAGCCATGCGGCGTGGGGTGCCGGGTGCGCTTGGTGCCGCCCGTCACGGCCCGCAGGGCCGGGCCCACCAGCCGCCGCTGCGGTCGCGCCAGGCCGTCAGCGCAGCAAGTGGTAGCCCTGCGGGCTATTCGCGGGTGCGATGGCCCTCTGGGCTACCACTCGGGTCGATTTGTCGGCGCCGGTGCAGGAAGTGGTAGCCCTGCGGGCTATCCGCGGGCTCGATGGCCCTTGGGGCTACCACTCGGGTCGATTTGTCGGCGCCGGTGCAGGAAGTGGTAGTTCAGCGGCGCTATCCGGGGCTCGATGGCCCGCAGGGCTACCAGTCTGGTTGATTTGTCCGGCTCAGCTCTCGACCCGTAGCTTCCTTCTCGGAGCGCCGACCATCGGCCTGCGGAACGGGCGGCACTCAGCCCGCCCCGGCGGTCAGGCCGCATGGCTGCCCAGCTTGCCATCCGCGGAGCTGAAACCGGACCGGCGTTGCATGGCTGCTCTGCCGCTCGTCCACAGGCGGGCCTACCTGCAAGCGGTCCGCGGCAGGCCGGGGACCGCGACCGGTGATCTGCCGGTGGGCGCGGCGCGGCCGGTCAGCACGTCGGCCAGCGCGCTCATCGATGCCGGGCTCGACGAGTAGGTCGCGATCAACGCCGGCGACGAGCTGTGGGCGAGCAGGTCCGGCTTGTCCATCACGACGGTCACCGCCGCGGCCGGGTTCAGGTCGGCCGGATCATCGCCGTACCCGACGAGGTGGACGACCGTGCCGGCGTTCTCCGCCGCAGCCAGTTCCGAACCCAGCGCCGTGGCCAGCGCCGCACGGGCGACCTCCCGGCCGCCGGAAGCGGTCACCCGCACGGGCCCGCTAACCAGCGGACCGCCGCACCGGCCGCGCAGCAGCGTGATCGCCGCGGCGGCGGCCGGACGGACGG
>NZ_JBFAZH010000589.1:0-4942 GCF_040681735.1 Actinoplanes sp. NPDC051633
ACGCGAGAACGAGTGTGTCGGGCTGGTCAGCAACGTCCTGTACGACCTCGGCAGCGAATACGTCGAGGGTGTCAACGCGATCTCCGGCGAGCGCTGCTCCCCGCACCCGCACGTCTACAGCGACCGGCTGATCCGCCCCGGCGACCCGGCGTTCTTCGACATCCTGCACAGTCACCTGGGCTACCGCACGTGTTACTACCGGTGCTTCGCCGTCGGCAGCGCCTCGCGCGCGCAGCGAGACGCCTACGTCCGCTGCCGGGAGTACATGGATCAGGCCATCGCGCTGGTCAAGCCCGGCGCCACGACCGCCGACATCGTGAGCGTCTGGCCTCGAGCGCAAGACTTCGGCTTCCCCGATGAGGAGGCGGCGTTCGCCCTGCAGTACGGCCATGGCGTCGGTCTGTCGATCTGGGAGAAGCCCATCTTCAGCCGCCTCGTCTCCCTCGACCACCCCGAGGTCCTGGAGGAGGGCATGGTGTTCGCGCTGGAGACGTACTGGCCGGCCGCCGACGGCTGGTCCGCCGCCCGCATCGAGGAGGAGGTCGTGGTCACCGCCGACGGGTGCGAGGTCATCACCAAGTTCCCGGCCGAGGACCTGCTCGTCGCCGGCCGCCGCTACTGGACGGTGGACGGTCCGCTGGCCACGACCCGGGAGAGCCAGTCGCACCTCAACACCGCGGCCGGCCGGAAGGGCGCGGAGAAATGAGCGGCCTGCTCGAGATGTACGAGCAGATGGCCGTGATCCGCCGCACGGAGAAGGCCGCGTACGACCTGTTCATGACCGGCCTGGTGAAGGGCACGACGCACCTCGCCGCCGGTCACGAGGCCGTGGCCGTCGGCGCCAGTGCGGCCCTGCGGCCCGACGACTACGTGTTCGCCACCTACCGGGGCCACCACCACGCGATGGCCCGCGGCGCGACGGCCGAGGAATGCCTCGCCGAGCTGATGAGCCGGGCCACCGGCATCTGCAAGGCCAAGGGTGGCTCGATGCATCTCACCAAGGCCGACCACGGAATGCTCGGCTCGTACGCCATCGTCGGCGCCCACCTGCCGATGGCGGTCGGGGCCGCGTGGTCCGCCCGGCTGCGGGGCACGGGGCAGGTCGCGGTGGCCTTCTTCGGCGACGGTGCCACGAACATCGGCGCGTTCCACGAGGCGCTCAACCTGGCCGCCGTGTGGAAGCTGCCGGTGATCTTCATCTGCGAGAACAACTTCTACATGGAGTACACGCCGATCGGCGCCGTGACCGCGACCGAGCATCCGGCGGCCGGCCGAGCGCCGGCGTACAACATCCCGGCCGAGATCATCGACGGGAACGACGTGGTCACGGTGTGCGAGGCGGTCGGCCGGGCGGTCAAGCGCGCCCGCTCGGGCGACGGGCCCAGCGTGATCGAGGCGGAGACCTACCGGCAGTACGGGCACAGCCGCGCCGACCCGGCCAAATACCGGCCGGCCGAGGAGCTCGAGCGCTGGCTCAAACGTGACCCGATCGACCTCGCCCGCGCCCGCCTAGAGACGCAGGGCATCACACCCGACGAGATCAAGGAGGTCGACGAGCGCGCCCAGCAACACGTCGACGCGGCGGTGGAGGCGGCGCGGAACGCCCCCGAGGCGGATCCGGACGAGGCGACCACCGACGTGTGGGCGGACGGGAGCGCCACATGGCGGACGTGACCACCTATCGCGAGGCGGTGGCCGAAGGGATCGCCCGGGAGATGCGGCGCGACCCCGGCGTCGTCTGCCTGGGCGAGGACATCGGCGCGGCCGAGGGGGTCTTCAAAACGACCGTGGGGTTGTTCCGCGAGTTCGGGCCGGACCGGGTGTGGGACACCCCGATCTCGGAGCAAGCCATCGTCGGCGCGGCCATGGGCGCGGCGATGACCGGACTGCGGCCGGTCGCGGAGATCATGTTCTCCGACTTCCTCGCCTGCTGCTGGGACTACCTGGCCAACGAGATACCCAAGGTCCGCTACATGACCGGCGGCCAGGTGACCGTCCCGCTCGTCGTGCGCACCGCCAACGGAGGTGGGCTGGGCTTCGGCGCCCAGCATTCGCAGGCGGTGGAGAACTGGGCGCTCACCGTACCCGGACAGAAGATCGCCGCACCGTCGACGCCGGCCGACGTGGTCGGCCTGATGGCGTCGGCCATCCGCAGCGACGACCCGGTCGTGTTCTTCGAGCACAAGGGACTGTTCGCCGGCTAGGGGCCGGCGGCACCGCCCGAGCACGTCGTGCCGTTGGGACAGGCGTCGGTCGTGCGCGAGGGTGCCGACGTGACCCTCGTGTCGCTCGCCTACACGGTGCCCATGGCGTTGGCGGCGGCCGAGCGACTGGCCGGCGAGGGGATCTCCGCCGAGGTCGTCGACCTGCGCTGCCTGATCCCGCTCGACATGGCCACCGTGCTGGCCTCCGTCGGGCGCACCTCGCGGCTGGTCGTCGTCGAGGAGAACCCGTACCAGGGCGGTTGGGGCGGCACCGTCGTCTCGATCGTCGCCGATGAGGGCTTCGAGCTGCTCGACGCCCCGATCCGGCGGGTGGCGGCCGCGAACGTACCGCTGCCGTTCGCCGACGCCTTGGAAGACCGCGTGATGCCCACGGTCGACAAGGTCGTCGAAACGGTCAGGAAGCTGGCCGCGTACTAGGAACGCTCAATCAACCGGAACGCCATCGCACCGAAGGGGTGGTCATGACCAACCGGATCCTCTTCCGTGGCGGCCACGTGCTGACCATGGACCGCGCCCTCGGCGACCTGAGCCCGGGCGACGTCCTCATCGAGGACGACAAGATCGCCGCCGTCGAACACACCATCGAAGCCGACGCGGAAATCGTCGACTGCACCGGAAAGATCGTCATTCCCGGCTTCGTCGACACCCACCGCCACACGTGGGAGGCAGCCATCCGCGGCTGCGCGCCCAACGCCACCCTCGACGACTACTTCGTCGAGGTCCTCGACACGTTCGCGCCCGTCTACACCCCCGACGACGTCTACGCGAGCAACCTGGCCGGCTCGCTGGAGTGCCTCAACGCCGGCATCACGACACTCGTCGACTGGTCGCACATCAACAACACGCCGGACCACCCGGACGCCGCCATCCGCGGACTCCAGGAGACCGGCATCCGGGCGCAGTACGCCTACGGCAGCGCCAACACGTCGCTCGCCGACTACTGGTTCGAGAGCAAGATCCGGATTCCGGGCGACGACGTCAAGCGCGTCCGGGAGACGTACTTCTCCTCCGACGACGGTCTGCTCACCATGGGCCTCGCCACGCGGGGCACCGGGTTCTGCATCGAC
This sequence comes from Actinoplanes sp. NPDC051633, assembly GCF_040681735.1. Taxonomy (NCBI): domain Bacteria; kingdom Bacillati; phylum Actinomycetota; class Actinomycetes; order Micromonosporales; family Micromonosporaceae; genus Actinoplanes; species Actinoplanes sp. NPDC051633. Next base: position 3,293 of record NZ_JBFAZH010000589.1, read on the forward strand.
GACGTGGTGTTGTCCGAGTGGCAGCTCGCCCGCGAGCTCGGCATCCCGGTCACGGTGCACGTGGCGATGGGCCGCCTCGCGGGCCGGTTCGCGATGGTCGAGGCGCTGAACCGGCTCAACCTGCTCGGTCCCGACGTCACCTACATCCACTGCTGCTACTTCAGCGACGCCGAGTGGCAGCTGGTCGCCGACTCCGGCGGCAAGATCTCCATCGCGCCCCAGGTCGAGATGCAGATGGGCCATGGCTGGCCGCCGGTGGCCAAGGCGATGTCGTACGGCCTGCGCCCCAGCCTCTCGATCGACGTCGTCACCACGGTTCCGGGCGACATGTTCACTCAGATCCGCAGCGCGTTCGGCACCGACCGGGGCCGCAACAACGCGGTCTGGTGGGAACGCAACGAGCCGGCCGAGGGCAACCTGACCGCTCGCCAGATGTTGGAGATCGCGACGCTCAATGGGGCGCACGTCGCCGGCCTCGAGGACCGCACCGGCTCGTTGACGCCGGGCAAGCAGGCCGACATCGTGGTCATTGATGCGACGGCGATCAACCTGGCACCCGTCCACGACCCGGTCTGCGCCGTCACCCTCGGTGCCGATGTGTCCAACGTGGAGGACGTCCTCGTGGCCGGTGTCTTCCGCAAACGCGGCGGCAAGATGCTGGCCGACATCGGCCGCGCCCGCGACCTCGTCAACCAGTCGCGTGACCGGCTGCTCTCCGAGGTCGAGCGGCGCAAGGCAGCCGCCGCCGCGGAGGCATGACGACCGGCCGTCTCGTCCGCCCGGCCGCCCGGCCAGGGCGATGGCGGCCCGGCTGGCGAAGGGCGGCGTGGGCGGTCAACGTCCTCAACCGCACCCGTACCCGGGGCGGAGATGCTGGCCGCGCGCATCGGCGCGGCTGGCACCGTTCTAACAGTCGTCTCAGTTTCGCTCGGTATGAAGTAGGCATCGCCGGGCGACGCGGGTCTCGGCCTCGCCGGCATGGCCGAACGCGCCGCGCGCTACGGCGGCACGGTCAGCGCCGGCCCCGCACCGGACGGCGGCTGGACCGTCCACGCGACCTTGAAGGCAGCCGTTCATGATCTCTGTGCTCGTGGTGGACGCCCAGCCGCTGCAGCGCTTCGGGTTTCGCATGCTGCTGGAGAGCTCCCCCGACACCGAGATCGTCGGCGAGGCTGAGAACGGCGCCGAGGCCGTTCGGTGGACCAGCGAGCTGCGTCCCGACGTGGTGCTGATGGACATCCGCATGCCGGGTGTCGACGGGATCGAGGCCACCCGGCGCATCGTCGCCGCCGGTGGGCGGTCGCGGATCTTGGTGCTGACGACGTTCGACGTGGACCGGTACGCGTTCGCCGCGCTGCGGGCCGGGGCGAGCGGTTTCCTGCTCAAGGACATCCGCCCGGAAGAGCTGCTGGCCGGCATCCGGGCCGTCGCCGCCGGGGACGCGGTGATCGCGCCGGCGCTGACTCGGCGGCTGCTCGACGCGTTCGCCGACCGGCTCGACGATGACCTGTGCGGGCCCGTGCGGGAGGATCCCCGGCTGGACTCTCTGACCGGCCGCGAGCGCGAGATCCTTGGCGCCATCGGCCACGGCCTCACCAACGGCGAGATCGCGCACCGGTTCACGCTGTCGGAGTCGACGGTGAAGACCCA
>NZ_JBFAZH010000590.1:0-4939 GCF_040681735.1 Actinoplanes sp. NPDC051633
CTGGACTCGCCGCAGACCCGCAAGGCGCTCGAGTTCACCCGCAGCCTGTACACCGAGGGCCTGCACGAGCGCAGCATCCTGGTCAAGCGCCCGACCTACCCGGACGAGGTCTTCCCCACCCAGAAGATCTCCATGATCCAGGCGGGCGACTTCCTGATCCCATCGATCGACGCCGCGGTGAAGAAGAAGTTCGAATGGGGTGTCACGTACCTGATGCGCGACGCCGCCGCGGCGACCGACCTCGGCGGTAACGCGGTCGTGGTCACCGACCAGGCGAAGAACCCGGACGTGGCCGCCGAGTTCGCCAAGTTCCTGGTGACCAAGGACAACATGCAGACGTTCTGCGAGCAGACCACGGTGCTGCCGGTGCGCAAGGACCTGACCAGCGCCAAGCTGGCGTACGCGGCACGGCCCGACCTCATGCCGGTGTTCCAGCAGCAGGCCACCTCGATGCCGGACGGCCTGGTCAAGGCGGCGACCTCGCCGGCGTTCGCGGGCATCAACCAGGCCCTGATCGACACCATGGACCAGTACCTGTCGACCCCGTCGGCCTCCACCGACGACATGGTCCGGGCGATGACCGCCGGCGTACAGAAGGCTCTGCGGGCCTGATGGCGGTGTCCACGGTGCACTCGGCCGGGCGGCGCGCGGAGGCCTGGGCCGGCTTCGTGCTCACCAGCCCGGCGCTGCTGGTCTTCACCGTCTTCATGTTCGCGCCGATCGCCCTGACCTTCTGGTACAGCCTGCACCGCTACAGCGGGTTCGGCCGGATGCGCTGGCTGGGGCTGGACAACTACCGCACGATCGCCGCCGACCCGACGTTCTGGACCGCGCTGCGCAACACCGTCATGTTCACGGTCGTCTCCGTGCCGCTCAGCATCGCGCTCGGCCTCGGCGCGGCCCTGCTGCTCAACCGGTGGATGCCGGCCCGCGGCCTGTTCCGCGCGCTGGTCTACCTGCCCGTCGTCATCTCCGGGGTGGCGGCCGGCGTCATCTTCCTCCGGTTGTTCGACCCCGTCACCGGCATCATCAACCAGCTGCTGACGCAGGTCGGGCTGCCCGCGGTCAACTGGCAGGGCAGCGGGGCGGCGGCCCTGCTGTCGGTGATCGCGGTGACCACCTGGCAGGGCATCGGCTTCGGCATGGTCGTCTACCTGGCCGGGCTGCAGGCCATTCCCCGGGACGTCTACGAAGCCGCCGCCGTGGACGGGGCCGCCGGCTGGCGCCGGTTCCGCCGCATCACCTGGCCGCTGCTCGCGCCGACGACGTTCTTCCTCGTCGTCTACTCGATCATCACCAGCTTCCAGGTCTTCGACGTGGTCTACGTGCTGACCCGCGGCGGGCCGGGCACCGCGACGACCTTCCTGGTCCAGTACGCCTACGACCAGGGCTTCAACCAGCGACGACAGGGCTACGCCGCGGCCATCGGCGTCATCCTGTACGTCATCGTGCTGGCCCTCACCGTCGCCCAGTGGCGGCTGCAACGACGAAGGGACGAGGCATGACCACCGTCGCCACCCCGCCGACCCGCGTCGCCGCCGAGGAGACGAAGCACCGAACACCGTCGCGCGGCCGCCGGTACCGCGTCGTCCTGGCCGTCGCCGGCGTGCTGATCCTGATGTTCCCGATCTACTGGATGCTGCGCGTCTCGGTGGCGGGCACCGATGAGCGAGCTCGCTGCCGGTGTCGTTGTGGCCGCGCGACTGGCGGCTCGGTAACTACATCGAGCCCTGGCAGCAGTACCCGTTCCTGCGCTGGCTGGGCAACTCCATCGTGATCGCCGTCGTGTCCGTCGTGGCGACGGTCGCGATCAACCTGTGCGCCGGGTACGCCTTCGCGAAGCTCCGCTTCCCCGGCCGCGACCTGTTGTTCCTGCTCATCATCAGCACCCTGATGGTGCCCGTGCAGGTCATCATGGTGCCCCAGTTCCAGCTGGTCATCGATCTCAACCTGCTCAACAGCCTGGGCGGCGTGATCCTGCCGCGGCTCGCCGAGGCGTTCGGGCTGTTCATGGCCCGCCAGTTCTTCCTGTCCGTGCCCGACGAGCTGCTCGAGGCGGCCCGGTGCGACGGGGCGGGGCACCTGCGCACCTTCCGGTCCGTCGTCCTGCCGCTGTCCGGGCCGCTGATCGCCGTGCTGGTCATCTTCACGTTCATGTGGCGGTGGAACGAGTTCGTCTGGCCGCTGATCGTGCTGACCGACAGCAGCTCGTACACCCTCCCGGTCGGCCTGCAGTTCCTCATCCAGCAGTTCAGCAACAACTTCGGCCCGCTGCTGGCGATGTCCTTCCTGTCGATCCTGCCGATGCTGGCCGTCTTCGCCGTCTTCCAGCGCTACTTCGTGGAAGGCATCGCCCGCACCGGCATCCGCTGAGCCCCGCCGTCAGCGCAGCGAGTCGATCAGCGCAGCGAGTCGATGTCGATGACGAACCGGTACCGCACGTCGGACTTGAGCACTCGCTCGTAGGCCTCGTTGACCGCGTCGGCGTCGATGATCTCGACCTCGGGGGCGATGCCGCGCTCGGCGCAGAAGTCCAGCATCTCCTGCGTCTCAGCGATGCCGCCGATGCTCGACCCGGCGAAGGAGCGCCGGTTGTTGAACAGCGAGAACACCTGCACCGGCAGCGGCTCGGGCGGCGCTCCCACGCTGACCAGGGTGCCGTCCAGGCGCAGCAGGCCCAGGTAGGCGTTGATGTCGATCGGCGCGCTGACCGTGTTGACGATCAGGTCGAAGGTGTTCGCCAGGACCTCGAAGGTCGCCGGGTCGCTGGTGGCGTAGTAATGCTCGGCGCCGAACGCCAGTCCGTCGTCCTTCTTGCCGAGCGTCTGCGACAGCACGGTGACCTCGGCGCCCATCGCGGCGGCGATCTTCACACCCATGTGGCCGAGGCCGCCCATGCCGACCACGGCGACCTTCTTGCCCGGGCCGGCCTGCCAGTGCGCCAGCGGGGAGTAGGTCGTGATGCCCGCGCAGAGCAACGGCGCGGCCGCCTCGTAAGGGATCGATTCGGGTACGACCAGAGCGAAGTCCTCGTCGACGACGACATGCGTCGAGTAGCCGCCCTGGGTGACGCTGCCGTCGCGGTCGACGCCCGCGTACGTCCCGGTGTTGCCCTTAAGGCAGTACTGCTCCTGCCCGGCACGGCAGTTCGCGCACTCGCGGCACGAGTTCACCATGCAGCCGACCCCCACCCGGTCACCCACGGCGTGCTTGGTGACCTCGGCGCCGACCGCGGTGACCTTTCCGACGATCTCGTGCCCGACGGTGAGCGGGTACGGCACCGTCCCCCATTCGCCGCGCACGGTGTGGATGTCGGAGTGGCAGATGCCGGCATAGCGGATCTCGATCATGATGTCGCGCGGCCCGAGGTCGCGCCGCTCGATCGTGGTGCGCACCAGCGGGTCGGTGGCGGAGGTGGCGGCGATGGCGTTGACGGTAGGAATGGTGACTCTCCGATCAATCCGGTGACGTGTTCCTGCACAGACTGCTACCCGCGACGCACCCGGGTAACCCCGGGGTTGCGGCGGCCGTGATCGAATTCAGGAAATTTCCGAGGAGGTTGTCGGATCGGGTCGCCGCCGTTCGTGGAGGGGGTGGGCCGGCCGACGATCATGCAGGGCGGCCCGCAGATGACCGCGAAAAGCAGGAGGAACCCAATGACCGCGACCTACACCTGGGACGTCTTCTCCACCCTCGACGGCTACGGCTCGTACGCCGAGGGCGCCGACTGGGGCGGCTACTGGAGCAAGCAGGGCCCGGAGCTGCTCGAGCGCCGTGCCGGCGTCTTCGACACCGAGCAGCGGATGGTCTACGGAGCCACCACCTTCCGGGAGATGGCTGAGATCATGACTTCGGGCATCGATCCCAACTCGCTCGACGAGTGGAACGTCCGGACGATGCGCTCGCCGGCGACGGTGATCTCCTCCACGCTGACCGACACGCTCGGCTGGCCGGACGCCACCATCGTCAGCGGGGACGCCGTGGACATCGTCGCCCGGCTCAAGCAGGAGTCGGACGTGCCGCTGCGCTCCCAGGCCAGCCTCTCGCTGAACTGGGCGCTGATGGCCGCCGGGCTGGTCGACCGCCTGCAGGTGACGATCTTCCCGGTCATCACCGGGCGGACCGGCATCAGCCCGATCCTCGGCGGCGCCGGCGACTTCGACCTCGAGCTGCTCGAGAGCCGGACACTCGACGGCCACACCCAGGAGCTCGTGTACCGCCCCACCCCCCGCTGACGATTCGTCAGGTCGTTGCGACCTTCCGGTCGGCCAGGAAGTCGGCGAAATCGGCGGCGGCGAGCGGCTTCGCGTAGTGGTAACCCTGCGCGAAGTCGCAGCCGAGGTCCTGCAGCGCCGTGACGGTGGGACCGTCCTCGACACCCTCCGCGACGACGAGGAGACCGAGGTTGTGCCCGAGGTCGACGGTGGATTCGACCAGGACCCGGTTGCTGTGGTCGATGGCCATGTCGCGGACGAACGACCGATCCACCTTGATCTCGTCAACGGGCAGGATCTTCAGGTACGCCATGGACGAGTAACCGGTGCCGAAGTCGTCGATCGCGGTGGCGACACCGAGCTCCCGGATGCGTCGCAGGACGTCGATCGCCCGGTCCGGGTCGGCCATGACGGTGTTCTCGGTGATCTCGATGCACAGCTGGTCGCCGGGCACGCCGGCGGCGCGCAGAGCGTCGGCCACCTGGTCGGGGAACGTGCTGTCGAGCAGGCTGCGAGTGGAGACGTTGACGGCGACCGGCACGCGGTGGCCGTCGTCGAGCCAGCGGCGCGCCTGGCCCAGAGCCAGGTGCAGGACCCGGGTGGTGAACCGGTGGATCAGGCTTGTGCCCTCGAGCACCGGGATGAAGTCGGCGGGGCTGACGAGGCCTCGGACGGGGTGGTGCCAGCGGGCCAGCGCCTCGGCGCCGATCACCGCGCCGGAGGCC
>NZ_JBFAZH010000591.1:0-4937 GCF_040681735.1 Actinoplanes sp. NPDC051633
GCGCGGGGTCCGAGCCGTCCGCGGCCGCCGGGCCGGGGCGGCCGGTCACCGGCACCGACCCCCGGGTCGACACGAGAGCCGCCTGGGACGCTCTGGACCGGGGCGACGACCCGACCAGCTGAGCGGGCCTGTGGACGACGGACGGGAATTGTCGTACCCGGCCCGTAATCTCCTGCCCACCCAGTGCACGGGGTGGGGGAGGCGGCGGCGGGCCGTTGCGCGGCCGAGCCGAGCGCGGCGCGGTCTTGGTGGGCCGGCCTCAGCCGGCCGCGGTCGTAGCCAGGCGGCGGGTTTTCGCGGCGCGGCGGCGCCCGGCCGGCTGGGCCGCGGGCTGCGTAGCGGGCTGGTTCGCGGGCCGCATAGCGGGCCGGGCCGCGGTGACCGCCGGGCGCGGGCCCTCGGCCAGGATGGCGCGGACCAGGGCTTCCATCTCGTCGCGGGCCTGGGCGCGGGCGCGGTCGGCGCACATCGCGTCCCACGCGTTGTCCCGGGCCGTGCGGACCCGCTGGTCGCCGACGACCGCCCGCTCGACGGATCCGACCAGGTCGGCGGCGGCGGCGACCACCGCCCGGGAGAAGGCGGCGATGCCTGCTGGTGGTGTGGCTACGGCAGTGGCCATGGTCAACTCCACTAGGACTCGGTCTCGGTACGCCACGGGCCAGTTTGCCCGAGTCCGATGATGGCCGAGTCAGATTTCGGATCCGTGACGCCGACGTCAACGGGATGGGGGATCCCCCGATCATCCGAGGTGTCCCAGCGCAACGTGGCGACACCCCTGATGCCGCTGTGACCGACGTGACAGCAGCCGAGCAGCGCATTATGCCGCAGGCCACACGGTCGGCCCTGCCATACCCCCGGGGGCTTGCCAAAGTCCGCGAGCACCTAGCATCGGTCGGAGGACACCCGGAGAGGGGAGTCGTTACGTGACATCCGATCAGGCAGACGCGGGGGGCGGACCCGCGGCGCGTGGTACGGGACCGGCGAACGTGCTTGACGAGATTCTGGCCGGCGTCCGCGAGGACGTGGCCGTGCGTCAGGAGCAGATCCCGCTGGAGCAGGTGCGCGAGTTGGCCGCGAAGGCGCCGCCGGCGATCGACGCGTACGCGGCGTTGCGCAAGCCCGGCGTGGCGGTGATCGCCGAGGTGAAGCGTTCGTCGCCGTCGAAGGGCGCGCTGGCCGACATCCCCGACCCGGCCGAGCTGGCGGGGGAGTATGCGGCCGGTGGTGCGCGCTGCATCAGCGTGCTCACCGAGGGCCGCTGGTTCGGCGGTTCGCTGGAGGACCTGGCGGCGGTGCGAGCCGCGGTCGGTGTGCCGGTGCTGCGCAAGGACTTCGTCGTGTCCAGCTACCAGGTGCACGAGGCCCGTGCGCACGGCGCCGACCTGGTGCTGCTCATCGTGGCCGCGCTGGAGCAGAACGTGCTGGTCGGCCTGCTCGAGCGGATCGAGTCGCTGGGCATGACCGCGCTGGTCGAGGTGCACAACGAGGACGAGGCCGACCGGGCGCTGGAGGCCGGCGCCCAGGTGATCGGCGTCAACGCCCGCGACCTGCGCACGCTCGAGGTGGATCGATCGGTGTTCGAGCGGATCGCGCCCGGGCTGCCGGCGAAGGTCGTCAAGATCGCCGAGTCCGGGGTACGCGGGCCGCACGATCTGATCCGCTATGCCTCGGCGGGGGCCGACGCGGTGCTGGTCGGCGAGGGCCTGGTGACCAAGAAGAGTCCGCGCGACGCGGTCGCCGAGCTGGTCAACGCGGGCAACCACCCGGCGACACCCAGGCCCGTCCGATGAGCACCACGTCGTTACCCGACTTCACCGGGCATTTCGGGCGGTTCGGTGGGCGGTTCGTCCCCGAGGCGCTGGTCAAGGCGCTCGACGAGCTGGACGCCGCGTACCGCAGCGCCAAGACCGACCCGGTCTTCCAGGACCGGCTCGCCGACCTGATGACCAACTACGCCGGCACGCCGAGCAGGCTCTACCGCGCCGAGCGGTTCTCCGCGGCGGTCGGCGCCGAGGTGCTGCTCAAGCGCGAGGACCTGAACCACACCGGCGCCCACAAGGTGCGCAACGTGCTCGGCCAGGCGCTGCTCGCCAAGCGGATGGGCAAGCCCCGGGTGATCGCCGAGACCGGCGCCGGTCAGCACGGCGTGGCCAGCGCGACCGCGGCCGCGCTGCTCGACCTCGAGTGCGTGGTCTACATGGGCGAGGTGGACACCGAGCGGCAGGCGCTGAACGTGGCCCGCATGCGCATGCTCGGCTCGACGGTCGTGCCGGTGACCACCGGCTCCCGCACGCTCAAGGACGCGCTGAACGAGGCGCTGCGGGACTGGGTGTCCACAGTCGACACCACGCACTACCTGCTCGGCACGGCCGCCGGGCCGCACCCGTTCCCCGAGATCGTGCGCGACTTCGTGGGCGGGATCGGCACCGAGGCCCGCGCGCAGAGCCTGGAGATGCTCGGCCGGCTGCCCGACGCGGTCGCGGCCTGCGTGGGCGGCGGCTCCAACGCGATCGGCATCTTCCACGCGTTCGTGCCCGACGAGTCGGTGCGCCTCTACGGTTTCGAGGCCGGCGGTGACGGTGTGGAGACCGGGCGGCACGCGGCGTCGATCACCGGCGGGTCGGCGGGGGTGCTGCACGGCGCCCGGACGTACGTGTTGCAGAACGACGACGGGCAGACGGTGGAGTCGCACTCGATCTCGGCCGGCCTGGACTACCCGGGTGTCGGGCCGGAGCACGCCTGGCTGCACGACACCGGCCGCGCCGTCTACGAGCCGGTCACCGACGCCGAGGCGATGTCCGCGTTCCAGCTGCTCTGCCGCACCGAGGGCATCATCCCGGCGATCGAGAGCGCGCACGCGCTGGCCGGCGTGGCCCGCATCGCGCCACAGCTGACCGCCGAGCTGGGCCGCACACCGGTGATCGTGATCAACCTCTCCGGCCGTGGCGACAAGGACGTGCACACGGCGGGCGCGTACTTCGGGATCCTGAACGAGGAAGAGACGCTGGTGCCGGGGGAGCAGGAGTGAGCATCGCCGAGGTCTTCGGCAAGGCCAGGGCCGAGAACCGTAGCGTGCTGATCGGCTGCATGCCGGCGGGCTTCCCGACGGTGGACGCCGGCATCGACTCGATGATCGCGATGGCCGAGGCGGGCTGCGACGTCATCGAGGTCGAGATGCCCTACTCCGACCCGGTCATGGACGGCCCGGTGATCCAGCGGGCCAGTGACATCGCGCTGGCGAACGGGGTGCGCACCCGCGACACCCTGCGCTCCATCGAGGCGGTCGCCGGCCGCGGCGTGCCGGTGGTCCTGATGACCTACTGGAACCCGGTCGAGAAGTACGGTGTCGACGCGTTCGCCCGGGACCTGGCGGCGGCCGGGGCGACCGGGATGATCACGCCGGACCTGATCCCGGACGAGGCGGCCGAGTGGATCGCGGCGTCCGACGCGTACCGGATCGATCGCACCTTCCTGGTCTCGCCCTCCTCGACCGACGAGCGGGTCGCGAGCACGGTCGCGCAGTGCCGGGGATTCGTCTACGCCACCGCGCTTATGGGTGTGACCGGCGCGCGCACCTCGGTGTCGCAGCAGGCGCCCGAGCTGGTCGCGCGGGTCCGGGCGGCCGATCCCGAGATCGCGGTGGGCGTCGGGCTGGGCGTCGGCACCGGCGCGCAGGCGGCCGAGGTGGCCGCCTTCGCCGACGGGGTGATCGTGGGCAGCGCCCTGGTCCGGTGCGTGCTCGAGGCCGGCGACCCGGCCGAGGGGCAGCGGCGGTTGCGGGCATTGAGCGCCGAACTCGCCGAGGGCGTGCGTACCCGCCCCTGACGGCGCGCCGTGACCCGGTAGCGTGTGCGCCGTGAACGTCGCTGCCATCCCCAGCCCCACCACATCGGTGTGGCACCTGTTCGGGTTGCCGATCCGGGCGTACGCGTTGTGCATCGTCCTCGGCATCGTCGCCGCCGTGCTGATCATGGAGTTCCGCCTGCGCCGCCGCGGCGTGGCGCCGTGGGCATCGCTGGACATGGCGGTCTGGGCGGTGCCGTTCGGCATCATCGGCGCGCGCATCTACCACGTGATCACGTCACCGGGTGACTACTTCGGATCCGGCGGCGACCCGATCCGCGCCTTCTACATCTGGGAGGGCGGCCTCGGCATCTGGGGCGCGGTGGCCGGCGGTGCCCTCGGCACGTGGCTGGCGGCCCGGCAGCTCGGCCTGCCGTTCGCGCTCTTCCTCGACGCGGCGGCCCCGGGCCTGCCGGTCGCGCAGGCGATCGGCCGGGTCGGCAACTGGTTCAACAACGAGCTCTACGGCGGCGTCACCACGCTGCCCTGGGGGCTCCAGGTGCACGACATGGACCGGGCCAACCCGGGTCACGCCACGGTCATCGACGGCAAGGCGGTGACCCTGCCGGACCTGTACCACCCGGCGTTCCTCTACGAGGCGGTCTGGGACCTCGGCGTGGCCGGGCTGGTGTTGTGGCTGGACCGGCGGTTCCGGTTCGGCCGGGGCCGCGCCTTCGCGCTCTACGTCATGGCGTACACGGTCGGCCGGTTCTGGATCGAGATGCTGCGCACCGACGAGGCGACCCTCATCGGCGGGATCCGGCTGAACGTCTTCACCTCCGTCGTCGTCTTCCTCGGCGCGCTGGCCTACTTCCTGTTCGTCAAGGGACCCCGTGAATACGTGGTGCCGATCGACGCGCCGGACTCAGCGCCGGATCCCGAGACGGAGAGCGACGTCTCGCAGGTGGACGTCAATGCCGAGCCGGTCCGGCCCAAGGCGCCGCGGGCATATCAGGTTGTCAGTGAGGAACGCTTCCGCGAGTACGAACGGACCGGCATACTTCCGCCCGTGGACACCGCCACCGATGAGCCGGCAGCGGGCGACGACTCGGCGCAGTCCTCGGTCGGATCGGCCGACGAGCGCTGACAACGGA
>NZ_JBFAZH010000592.1:0-4931 GCF_040681735.1 Actinoplanes sp. NPDC051633
GCCACGGTCAGCCGGCCCGCGCCGAGCTCGAAGTTGGCCTGCGTCGCCCAGTCCGGCTCGACGTCGACCGTCTTGGTCTGCGACCCGTAGTTGGACGCGGTCGCCGTGAAGGGGTGCGCGCCCGTCTTGGACGAGAACAGCCAGTAGAAGCCGTCCGGGATGCCGGCGTCGTCCGGCGTCGCGGTGGTCACGGCCTTCTCCGCCGGAGCGTCGACACTGGTGACCGTCGCGCCGTTGATGTAGCCGTCGGACTCCTTGTCCTTGACGTGACCCACGACGAGACCGCCGTTGGTCGGCTTGCAGGCGACCTCGCTGCCCACCAGGACGTTGTCGACCTGCCACCACCAGGCGAACTCGGCCTGGTAGAAGTGGAAGCGGACCTGCACGTCGGTCTTGCCGGCGGCCTGCGGGATCGGAATCTCGGTGACCGTCGGGCCGCGGACGTCCTCCGGCTGCGAGAGCACGGTCGACCAGGTGGCGCCGCCGTCGATGCTCAGGTCGACGTCCGCGATGTCGTCACCCAGGGCGTTGAAGTCCTGGTTGAAGCGGATCACCGGAGCGGTGACGTCGGACAGGTCCACCTTCGGGCTGACCAGCGAGCCGTCCTGGACGAAGCCGCCGCCGTACGCGTCGCTGTCCAGGATGGCGAAGTTGCCCGTGCCGCCGGTCAGGTTGCCGCGGGCACCGGGATCGTCGAAGACCCAGCTCTGGCCCTCACCGGCGTTGTCCACGACGGTCCAGCCCGCCGGGGTCGACTCGGTGTCGAAGGTCTCGTAGATGCCGTCCGAGCCGTACTCGTAGCCCGGAGCGGCCGAGCACGCGTCGGTGTCCACCGGCACGGCCACGTTCTGCACCAGGTTGGCGTTGCCGACGACGGTCTCCTTGGTGACGACCTCGTAGCCCGGGTACTGCGTCTCGTACTTCAGGGTGTAGGTGGCGCCGGCCGGCAGCGAGAAGCTGTAGCGGCCGTTGGCCGGGTTGGTGTAGTCGGAGACGCCCGAGGCGCCCTCGACGCTGACCTTGGTGTAGAGCGGCCAGCCGTGTCCCGAGCCGTCGGTGACCACGCCGCTGACCGTGACGCTCGGCGCGGCGGCCAGCGTGACGTTGAGCGTGGTGGTCTGGTCCTTGGTGATCGTCACGGTGACCGTCTCGCCCACGTACCCGAAGGCGGTGACGGCGACCTGGTAGTCGCCCACCGGCAGGCGGGTGGAGAAGGCGCCGTCGGCGCCGGTCTTGACGGAACGCGACACCGAGCCGGTGATCGTGACGGTGGCGTTGGCGATGGGGGCGCCGGTCGCCTCGTCCTTGACCGTGCCGGCCAGCGTGCCGTTGTCGCCGATCGGCGCGCCGTTCAGCAGGGCCAGGGCGTCCAGCCGGCCCTCGCCGTACACGTTGTTGTCGTCGGCGGTGCCGCCGCACTGTGCGTCGGCCTTGTCGATCGCGGTGTCCTCCAGCAGCTGGCGGGTTTCCGCGACCTCACCGACCAGGGCGGGTGCGGCCGACCAGAGCAGCGCGACCGCGCCGGCGACGTGCGGTGACGCCATCGACGTGCCGTTGAAGCTCCCGTAGCCGTTGCCCGGGATGCTGGAGCGCACGTTCACGCCCGGCGCCGACAGGTTCGGCTTGATCTCGCCGTTCTGCCCGGCGCCACGCGCCGAGAAGCTCCCGATGTTGTTGTTGATGTCGTAGGCGCCCGACGAGAAGTTGCTGACCAGGCTGCCCGGCGAACCGCTGGTGGCGCAGCTCGGGCCGCTGTTGCCGTTGGACCACATGCCGAAGATCCCGGACGCGGTCCAGGCGTTCGTCACGTCCTCCATGAACGGCTCGTTCGACGGCGCCGTGGTGCCCCACGAGTTGTTGATGATGTTCGGCCGCTTGCCGGCGTCGGGGTTCTGGCCCGACAGGTCGGTCGGCTCGAGCATCCATTGACCGGAGGTGATCAGCGCCTCGTCGGACGGGCAGCAGCCGTTGGCGGCGATCCACTTGACGCCGGGTGCGACGCCGATCTGGTTCGCGCCGTCCTCGCCGACCATGGTGCCCATGGTGTGCGTGCCGTGCTCGTCGTTGTCACACGGCGAGCCGCTGCAGGCGCCGGCGGCGTCGAACCAGTTGTAGTTGTGGTCGAAGGTGCCGTCACCGTTGTTGCCGCGGTACTTGGACACCAGCGCCGGGTGGTCGAACTGGACACCGGTGTCGATGTTCGCCACCACGATGCCCTCGCCCTTGACGCCGTACTGCGACCAGACGTCATCGGCGTTGATGTTCGAGATGCCCCACTCGAGGGCGTTGATGGTCTTCTCGGTCGAGCCCTCGGTGACCTTCGGAACCTCGTACTTCACCGTGGGGTAGAGGCCGGCGACCTCGGGGCGGGCCGCGAGGGCCTGCACCGTCGCCGCCGATCCGCCGAACACCTTGATGGCGTTGGTGGCCCAGAACGTCTTGTACTTGGTCTTCGAGCTGTTGAGCTGCGCGACGACGCCGGCCTGGCTGGCCGAGGCGGACTTCTTGAGCGCGGCCGCGACCGCGGTGCCGCGCTTGCTCCAGTCCTTGATGGCGCTGGCCTTGCTCAGGTCCGCCCTGGCCCCGAAGTGGATCCAGAAATCCGCCTCCGGCTTGGCCTGCAGCGCTGTGGCGAGCGCGGGCTTGATCTTGTCGGCTTTGACCGCTGCCTTGGCAGGTGTGGCCTGCGCCGGCGAGCCGGCCGCCACGAGGCCAACGGTGACGACGGCAGCCGTGCCGGCGCACACCAATGACCTGGCGAGACGTCTCCAGTGTGGACGTTTGGACATGCTGATGCTGTCTCCTTCAGGACGACCCACGAACAGAACGAGCCATGGTGAAGGGTCAGAAGCACGTCGGAACGGTAAACGGGGATGGTCGAAGCCGACGGACCCTGCGCCCAGGCAGCCGGGCGGGTCTCACGCCGGCTACCTGAAGGGGACATTAGGAGCATTGATGACCGGCGATCAAGATTGAAGCTGAGCAATCCGTCACTTTCCGGTGCTGATGAATTGCTGCTTTCGCCGATCACGGATCCGGCCAGCAGAAACGAGTGTCGCACGACGGGGCGGCGGTGGCACCCGGACGGTCGTATGGTGAAAGAACTCGATGGGGAGGTTGCCGTGCTGAGGAGACTCGTCGTCACCCTGACCGTGGCCGGGCTGATGCTCGCCGCCGCCGCGACGCCCGCTTCGGCGACCGTCGATCCGGTCACCTTGATGCTGCGGCACATGTCGGTGCGCGACAAGGTCGGGCAGCTGTTCGTGGTCGAGGTCTACGGGCAGGACGCGCGCAGCGTCACCCCCGCCGCGGCCGCCCGCAATCAGGCGCTCTACGGCGTGAACACCCCGGCCGAGGTGATCGACAAGTACCAGCCGGGTGGCGTGATCTACTTCGACGCGCGGCGCGGGCCGGACAACGTGCAGAACCCCCGGCAGATCGCCACGCTGTCCAACGGGCTGCAGGCGACGGCTCTGCGCACCGGCGCCCACGTGCCGCTGCTGATCTCCACCGACCAGGAGGGCGGCGCGGTCGTCTACCGCCTCACCGCGCCGGCCACCGCGATGCCCGGCAACATGGCGCTCGGCGCCACCCGGTCCACGGCGGACGCGCGCCAGTCCGCCAAGGTGATCGGCACCGAGCTGGCGTCGGTCGGGATCAACCAGGACTATGCGCCGGTCGCCGACGTCAACGTCAACCCCGCCAACCCCGTGATCGGCGTACGCTCCGCCGGCGCCGACCCGGCCCTGGTGTCGAGGATGGTCGCGGCCCAGGTGCGCGGCTACCACGCCGGCGGGGTGGCGACCGTGGCCAAGCACTTCCCGGGCCACGGCGACACCGCGACCGACAGCCACTTCGGCCTGCCCGAGGTCACGCACACCCGGGCCGAGCTCGAGGCGATCGACCTGCCGCCGTTCCGGGCCGCCATCCGCGAGGGCGTCGACACGATCATGACCGCGCACGTGGTGCTGCGCTCGGTCGACCCGAGCGGCGCCCCGGCCACCATGTCGCGGCCGATCCTCACCGGTCTGCTGCGCGAGGAGCTCGGCTACGACGGCCTGATCGTCACCGACGCGCTGGACATGGGCGGGGCCACCGGCACGTACCCGCCGGACGTCGCGCCGGTCGCGGCCTTCGAGGCGGGCGCCGACCAGCTGGTGCTGGCGCCGCAGATGGACGTCGCGTACGTGGCGGTGCTGAACGCGGTCGAGTCCGGCCGGATCTCGCGGCAACGCCTCGACGCGTCGGTCGAGCGCATCCTGCGGCTCAAGCTCGAGCGCAACCTGTGGCTGACGGCCTTCGTCAGCCCCGACCGGGCCGAGCGCGTCGTCGGCAGGCCCGCCCACCGGGCCGCCGAGCAGGCCATCACCGACCACACCACCACGCTGGTGAAGAACGATGCCGGGCTGCTGCCGGTGCCCGCCGGGCCGCGCAACGTCCTGGTCACCGGCTGGGGCGTGACCACCACGAGCACGCTGGGTGCGGCGATCGGCCGCCGGGGCGCGACGGTGACCGTGCGCGAGACCGGGACCGCACCGACCGCGGCGACCATCGCCGAGGTCGCCGCCACCGCCGCGCAGCAGGACCTGATCGTGGTCTCGACGATGAACGCGGCCGCGGCCTCGACCGGCCAGCACGCGCTGGTCAGGGCCCTGCTGGCGACGGGCAAGCCGGTCGTCGTGGCGGGCGTGCGCAACCCGTACGACATCGCGTACTTCCCGGAGGCACCGACCTACCTGGCCACCTACGGCTACACGGCGGCCTCGCTGGAGTCGCTGGCCAAGGCGATCTTCGGCGAGATCGACCCGACCGGCAAGCTCCCGGTCAGCATCCCGCGGGCCGACGGCACGGGCACGCTCTACCCGATCGGCCACGGCCTCTGAATCGCGCCGATGGCCATTCGTCGGATTGAGGACCGACGCACTTGCGTT
>NZ_JBFAZH010000593.1:0-4926 GCF_040681735.1 Actinoplanes sp. NPDC051633
CGCGGGCCCATGCCCCGGAACCGCTCGAGATCGGCGACCTGCTCCCCGCGCTCGGGAGACGCCGGGTTGCGGTACTCGGTCAGGTAGTGGTCGCGGACCAGGCCGAGGGCGACGTCGTCGTGCACCGGCTGCGAGTCGGCGATCAGTGCGGCGTAGGGCTGCACCCAGCGCAGCACCCGGGCGATGGCGTCGTAGCCGGGCGTCCGCCGGCCCTCCGGATCGATCGGCGCCGCGAAGCCGTGCCGCTTCCCGGTGATGGCGATCAGCGACGTGCCCGGGACGGCGGCCGGGGCGGGCCGCGAGGGGTTCAGGCCGCCCGCGAAGAGGTAGTAGTTCAGCAGCCTGTTCCCCTGCGCGAGCGAGAGCCGGGTCTTGAGCTCGACGGCGGAGGGCGGCACCAGCACCGAGAGGTCGTCGGCGTAGTCGCCGCTGCCGCATTCGAACTCCAGCGACGTGAGCGGCTGGTCGGGGCCGTTGGTGGCCGCAGTGAAGGCGTTGGCGACCCACAGATCGGGCAGGTTGGTGACGGTGAGATCGCCGAGATAGAGGTCCGTGCCGGAGGCCGTGCCGGGTTGACCGTGGTACGAGTCGCGCAGCTGCGACAGCCCGATGCCGAAGGTCCGCGCCCGCCCGTCGCTCGTGCCGTGCACGTTGATCAGGAACGGCACGTCCGTCACGCCGTATCTCTCGGCCAGCCCGCGTAGTGCGGAGAGGTAGGCGGCGAAGGTCGTTCGGGTAGACCGCGAGTAGGAGATGTGGTCGGGCAGCGCCGCCGAGGTGAAGAATGGCGGCGCGTTGGTGACCCACGGCAACATGCCGACCTCGTTGTCGAGCTGCACGGCGATGATCGGCCCGCCGCGATCCACCTGCCGCGCGGCCAGGACGGGCATGACGGCCGCGTACCACTGGTCCACAGCGGACAGGAAGGCGGGCGCGAGCAGGTCGAGGGTCGCGTTCGGCACCGGGGACCCGTCCCAGGTCGTGGGCACCAGCGACGGCGTGTCGAGAGCCACCCGCGGCGGGATGCCCTCGTTCTGCAGCTCGGCCATCACATAGGGCCCCGGCCGGGCGATGACCCACAGACCCAGCGACTGCGCCAGGTCGAGGAACGCCACCAGGTCGCTGAGGTCGGTGCTGCGGTCGGGCTTCTCGTGCCACACCCACGGCATGTACGTGGCGACGGTGTCGCAGCCGGCGTCGCGCAGCGCGCCGAGCCGGTCCGCCCAGTCACCGGGATCGAGCCGGAAGTAGTGGACCTCGCCGGCCAGCACGAGCCGTGGACGCCCATCGATATAGATTCGACGCCGAAGCAGCTCGACTCTCGACATAACGGGCGCCCTCCCGGTGGCAATCGGTGCCCGGTAACCGGTTACTGTCGCCGGTTGCCGTGCGCGCGTCAAGGAAGAAGGACCGCTTGAGCAGCCGCATGACGGTACGCGAGATCGCGCGCCTGGCCGGCGTATCGGTCGCGACGGTGTCCCGTGTGTACAACGGGGTGGGTCAGGTCGCGCCGCAGACCCGGCAGAAGGTCCTCGATGCTATCGAGGCAACCGGTTACCGCCCCGACCCGGTCGGTCAGGCACTCGCGGCCGGTCGGCACGGCGCCCTCGGCCTGGTCTTCCCGGGCCTGTCGGGTCCGTACTTCGCGGAGCTGATCCAGGGTTTCGAGTCCGAGGCGGTCCGCTCGCGGTCGAGCGTGCACATCCTCTGCACCCACCTGCGCGACGACTCCGACGCCCAGGTCATCGAGATGGCCCGGCGGGTGGACGGTGTCGCGGTGCTCGGCGGCACGGTCGCCGACGAGGCATTGGCCAAGCTGGCCGATCTGGTGCCGGTCGTGGTGATGGCCGGCGACGCCCCGGAGAGGGCGACCTCCGTCCGCACGGAGAACCGGGACGCGTCGGCCGCGCTGACCGCCCACCTGCTGGTTGATCACGAGCTGCGCGACCTGATCTTCGTCGGTGGCCCCGACGGCTCCCCCGACGTGCGGGAGCGCTACCTCGGTTTCACCCGGGCCCACGAGGCGCTGGGGCTGACCGCCGCCGAGCCGCTGCGGGTGGCGATGCAGAGCCATGACGGCGTGCGGGCGACCGGCGAGCTGCTCGACCGCGGCGACCGACCGGGTGCGCTGGTGTGCGCCAACGACGAGATCGCCGTCGGTGCGCTGGTCGCCGCCCTGGGGCGCGGACTGCGCGTACCCGAGGATCTGGTCCTGACCGGTTTCGACGACGCGCCGATGGCGGCGCTGATGTCTCCCCCGCTCACCACGGTGCGCCAGCCGGTCCGCGAGCTGGCCGCGCGCGCCGCCGCGGTGCTGCTCGGCACGGGCCCGGCCGAGGACGTGCTGCTGCCCACCGACCTGGTCGTCCGCGCGAGCTGTGGTTGCGGCCGGCGATGACGACCGGTGGTGACGATCGGGGGTCAGTTGGTTCCGGTAACCGGTTACAGCCCGACCCTGCCCTTTCGGCTTTCTAAAGGATCTCTTAAGGTCTGACGCGTGCTGCACGAATCGACCACGGTCGTGGTCATCGGCGCCGGCCCTTCGGGCCTGACGCTGGCGAATCTGCTCCGGACCGCAGGGATCGACTGCGTCGTCGTCGAGCGTCAGACCCGCACCTATGTGGAGCAGCGGCAACGCGCCGGCGTGCTGGAGTGGCGGGCCGCGCAGATGTTCGAGGAGTGGGGGCTGGCCGGTCGGGTGCTGCAGGACGCCCGCGTGGACGGCACGCAGGAGTTCCGGATCGACGGCGTGCCGCATCTGCTCGAGGTCGCCGAGCGGGCGGGCGGCCGGTACGCGCGGATCCTGCCGCAGCAGTTCCTGGTGCAACGCCTGGTCGCAGCCTTCCTCGAGGACAAAGGGGACCTGCGGTTCGAGTGCACCGACGTGCGGCTGGACAGGTTGGACACCGCCCGCCCCACGGTCACCTACACCGACGCCGAGGGCGAGCAGCACCGGATCGAGGCCGACTACATGGCCGGGTGTGACGGATTCCACGGGGTCAGCCGCCGGAGCGTGCCCGACGGCGAGCTGACCACGTACACCTACGACCACCGCATCGGCTGGTTCACCGTGCTGGCCGACGTTCCGCCGCCACGCCACCCGATGTTCGCGGTGAGCACTCACGGCTTCGCCGCACACTTCCCGCGCGGGCCGCGGAGCAGCCGGTTCTATCTGCAGTGCCCGATGGACGACGACCTTTCCGGGTGGACCGAGGAGCGCATCTGGGAGCAGCTGCGGCTGCGGCTGGGCGAGCCGGCGCTACCGGCCGGCGAGGTGCTGGAGAAGGCAGTGGTCGAGATGCGCAGCTTCGTCGTCGACCCGATGTCCTACGGCCGGCTGTTCCTGGTCGGCGACGCCGCGCACATCATCACGCCGATGGGCGGCAAGGGGATGAACCTCGCGGTCTTCGACGCCGAGACGCTGGCCAAGGCGATCCGCTCCGCGGTCCGCGACGGTGACGAGCAGCCGCTCCGGGACTACTCGGCGACGTGCCTCGATCGCACGTGGAGCTTCCAGGAATACTCCCGCTGGATGACCGAGATGCTGCACGACTCCGGGGACCCGGCGACCGCCGGGCCGTTCCTGCACCGGATCGCCCGCGCCCGTCTGAAGCGACTGTTCACGTCGGACCACGCGGCCGGTCTGTTCGCCGACCTGCAGGCGGGGATCGGCTGACCCCAGATTCCGGTACCGGTTCCGATCAAGTGGCATGCCAGCTACTCTGCATCACGCATCTATGATCATCATTCTTCTTCTTCCCCGCACAGGAGATCACGCATGACCGCGGCCACCAGGGGTCCGGCGTCGCCATACGCCTTCAACAACGACAAGCCCACTGCCGGCAACCTGCTCGACGCCCTCAGCGAGATGCTCGACCCGTTCACCCAGATCCGCCTGCACCAGGCCGGCATCGCGCCGGGCTCGCGCTGCCTCGAGGTCGGCGCCGGCCGAGGCACCATCGCCGCCTGGATGGCCGACCAGGTCGGACCGTCGGGCGAGGTGATCGCCACCGACATCAAGCCGCAGCACGTCACCCCGCACGACGGCGTGACGGTGGTCGAGCACAACATCCTGAGCGACGAGCTGCCCGGCGGCGAGTTCGACATCATTCATGCGCGTGCGGTGCTGCAGCACCTGCCCGAGCGGCGCGAGGTGCTGGCCCGGCTGGCCGGCGGGCTGCGCCCGGGCGGCGCGGTGGTCATCGAGGAGCTGGATTCGCGCTGGTCGACCTCCGTTCTGGCCGCGCCGGACGAGCGGGCGCAGGACGTCTTCGCCAAGTACGAGAAGGCGCTCGAGACGGTGCTGCGCAACGCCGGCAACGACCCGACGTGGAACCGGCAGGTGCTCAAGGCGATGCGGGACGTGGGCCTGCGCGAGGTGAACACCGAGGCGTGGCAGCGGTCCTTCGAGGGCGGCACCGGGATCTGCCGGCTCGCGTACTCGGGATCCACCGAGCTGCAGGACAAGCTGATCGCGACCGGCCACATCTCCGCCGACGACCTGGAGATCCTGCGCGCCGTGGCGATCGACCCGTCCACAGTGCTCCGCGGCATGCTGCTCGTCTCCACCATCGGCTTCAAGGCCTGAGTCCGACCCCTCGCACATTCACTTCAAGGAGATATTCGTGAGAAGAGCGACCCGACTGATCGGCGCCGCGGTTGCCGCCGCTGCGCTGATCCTGGCCGCCGGCTGCTCCGGCGACGACGACGGCGGCGCGGCCGCGAGCGGCGACGGCGCGAAGACCGGCGCGCTGGAGAAGGTCACGTACCTGACGGGCGTGAACATCCAGGGCCGCGAGAGCTACGTCTACGTGGCTCACGAGAAGGGCTTCTTCAAGGACGCCGGCCTCGAGGTCGACGTCAAGCCCGGCAAGGGCAGCGAGGTGAACCTCAAGCTGCTGCAGGCCGGTCAGGCCGACTTCGCCA
>NZ_JBFAZH010000594.1:0-4925 GCF_040681735.1 Actinoplanes sp. NPDC051633
CAGATCATGGCGGCCGACACCCGCGCCATGCACGACACCGCCTCGCTGCTCGACCTCACCGAGGTCGAGCGTGCCGCGGTCGCCATCGCGGCCGCACCCCGGGTGAACATCTTCGGCGCCAGCGGCAGCGCGCTGGTCGGCGAGGAGATGCAGTTCAGCCTGCACCGCATCGGGGTGCCCGCGTGGGCCTGGCTGGACGTGCACAACGGCCTGGCCAGCGCGGCGCTGTCGCGGGCCGGCGACGTCGCGCTCGGCATCTCGCACAGCGGCGAGACCGGCGAGACCATCGAGCTGCTCGCCGAGGCCAGCAGCCGCGGCGCCACCACCATCGCGCTGACCAGCTTCCCGCGCTCGCCGCTGGCCGAGCTGGCCGACATCGTCCTGCTCACCGCCACCCAGGCGACCACCTTCCGGCCGGACGCGCTCTCCGCGCGGCACCCCCAGCTGGTCGTCCTCGATCTTCTCTACGTCGCCGTCGCGCAGCGGACCCACGAACGTTCGCATGCCGCGTTCCAGCGCACCGCCCAGGCCGTCAGCGGACACAAAGCCGTGAAGGACGGGACCCCCTCACCATGACCGATTCACAGCGCAGCACCCATATGACCCGGATTTCGAAATCTCTTTCATCCACCACTTCAGGAGGAAGCGTGAAGCGCAAGATCGCGCTCGCCGCGGCGCTCGCCACCACGCTGCTGGCCGCCGCATGCGGGTCGGACAGCGGCACCAGCGGTACCCCCAACGCCAACGCCTCGGTCGACGGCAAGGGCAAGACCCTCAAGGTCTGGCTCATGGTCGACGCTCAGTCCGGCTGGAAGAACGTCGTGGACCAGGCCAACCAGCGGTTCACGGCGGCCACCGGCGCCCAGGTGCAGGTGGACTACCAGCAGTGGGGTGACCACCTGGCCAAGGTGGACGCCACGCTGGCCGGCTCGGAAGTGCCGGACGTGATGGAGCTCGGCAACACCGAGATGCCCAAGTACGTCTTCAACGGCGCCTTCCACGAGCTGGACAAGGCCCAGTACGAGAACAGCGCGAACTGGCTGACCGGCCTGTCCGCGCCGTGCGAGCTCGAGGGCAAGACCTACTGCGTGCCCTACTACGCCGGCGCCCGCGTGCTGATCTACAACACCGACCTGTTCGCCAAGGCCGGTCTCAAGCCGCCGACCACCTACGAAGAGGTCGTCGCCGCCGCCAAGACGCTGAAGCAGAAGAACACCGGCAGCAAGTTCTCCGCCTTCTACGCTCCCGGCAAGTACGTCTACGCGGGCCTGGCCTGGGTGCACGGCTCCGGCGGCTCGATCGCCAAGAAGGACGGCGACAAGTGGGTCGGCCAGCTCAACCAGCCGCAGTCGCAGGAGGGCCTGACCAAGTGGGCCGACCTGGTCAAGAACTACTCGGTCGGTGACAAGACCAAGGACGAGCAGGACCAGGACCCGATCTTCGCGCAGGGCCAGACCGGCATGATGTACGGCTCCTCGTGGGAGCTGGGCGCGGTCCAGGAGCAGCCGAAGGACCCGAACAACCCCGAGTCGCCGAAGGTCAAGACCAAGGTGAACGGCAAGGTCGCCGCGACCGCCATGCCCGGCATCCCGTCGTTCCTCGGTGGTTCCAACGTCGGCGTCACCGCGAAGGCGGCCAACCCCGAGCTGGGCGCCCAGTGGATCAAGATCTTCACCGACACCCAGTCGCAGGAGGCGCTGATCGCCAAGGGCGCGCTGCCCAACGCGACCAACCTGCTGGACAAGGCCGCCGCGGTGGAGGGCAACAAGGCCAGCGCCGAGGCCGCGAAGAACAGCTGGTTCGTGCCGATGGCGCCGAAGTGGGCCGAGGTCGAGTCCGCCAACGTGATCCAGGAGATGCTGACCAGCATCGCCACCGGTAAGGCCACGGTCGCCGACGCGACCAAGAAGGCCGACGAGCAGATCAACACCATCCTCAACAGCTGATCGTGAATGCCGCCCGCCCGTCCTGATGTCGGGCGGGCGGCTCGAGGAAGGAAAAGGATGTCCGCCGTCGACTCACGGTCCGCCCCGGCACGACCGACGCCGCCGGGCCGGCCGGCGCCTCCGGCACACGTACGCAAGAAGCGCCGGAGGACCAGCACCGGCGCCGGCCGCACGCCCTACCTGCTGGCGCTTCCCGCGCTGCTGATGCTGATCGGGCTGCTCGGTTACCCGATGTTCCGCATGGTCGTGCTGTCCTTTCAGAACATGCGGCTGCGGGAGCTGTTCCAGGGCCTGACCCCGCCGTGGGTGGGGCTGGACAACTACACGAAGATCCTCACCGACGACGTGTTCTGGTCGGTGGTCCTGCGTACCGTGATCTTCACCGCCGTCTCGGTGGTCCTGACCGTGGTCCTGGGCCTGGCGGTCGCGCTGCTCATGCGCCGCGTCGCGCCGAGCCTGCGGATCGGCATGATCATCACGATGATGTTCGTCTGGGCGATGCCGCAGCTGGTCGCCACGCAGATCTTCCGCTGGCTGGTCGACGCCGACTTCGGCGTCGTCAACTACCTGCTCACCCAGATCGGCTTCGACTTCGAGAACCACAGCTGGTTCGCCGACCCCAAGCAGGGCTGGCTGGTGATCACCACGCTGGTCGTCTGGGCCGGCATCCCGTTCGTGGCGATCACCCTCAACGCGGGCCTCACCCAGGTGCCCAAGGAGCTGCTCGAGGCGGCGACGGTCGACGGAGCCAGCCCTTGGCAGGCGCTGCGCAACATCACCCTGCCGATCCTCAAGCAGCTCATCGTCATCGTCACCACGCTGTCGGTGATCTGGAACTTCGGCCTGTTCACCCAGCCCTGGGTGATCCGGGACGGCGAGCCCGAGGCGGATTACCAGACGCTGGCCACCTACGCGTACAGCATCGCCTTCAAGAACAACAGCTACAGCCTCGGCTCGGCGATCTCGGTGATCACCGTGCTGCTCCTGTTGTTCGTGATGGTGTTCTACATCCGGCAGATGTTCAAGATCGGAGACGTGGACTGATGGCCGCCGTCGCACCAACCGTTCCCGTCAAGCGCCGCCGTCGCCGGCAGCGGGAGTCGGACACCGTCACGGTCGGCCGCAGCACCGCCGGCACCGTGCTGGCCAACGCTTCTGCCGTCGTGTTCATCGTGCTGATGGCGTTCCCGGTCTACTGGGTGCTCAACACGGCGTTCAAGCCGTCACCCGAGATCCTGCAGTTCAACCCCACGCTGATCCCGCACAGCCCGACCTTCGACAACTTCACGTCGGCGTTCAACGCGCCGTACTTCAAGCAGGACCTGATCAACAGCGTGCTGATCACGCTCGGCGCGGTGGTCGGGGCGATCGTGGTCGGCTTCCTCGCCGCGCTCGCTATCGCGCGGTTCAAGTTCTACGGCCGCAAGGCGATCATCCTGGTCATCCTGGGCGTGCAGATGGTGCCCCTGGTCGCCCTGCTGATCCCGCTCTTTCTGATGATGCAGCGGGCGAACCTCACCAAGAGCTTGCCCGGCATCGTCATCGTGTACATCGTGCTGATCCTGCCGTACACGATCTGGACGCTGCGCGGGTTCATCGCCGGCATCCCGCGCGAGCTCGACGAGGCCGCGCTGATCGACGGCTGCACGCGGGCTCAGGTCTTCTGGCGCATCATCCTGCCGCTGACGGGTCCCGGTCTGGTTGCAACCTCCGTTTTCGGCTTTATTCAAGCCTGGAACGAGTTCATCATCATCAACACGTTCAACGACCAGGCACAGCAGAACCTGATGGCCTGGCTGCTGCAGAACCAGACGCAACGAGGGACGTTCTGGGGACCGCTGATGGCCGGGTCGATCCTGACCGCGATCCCGGTGGTGATCTTCTTCCTCATCATCCAGCGCAACATCGCCACCGGCCTGACCGCCGGCGCGGTCAAGGGTTGACCGGCCCGTCATCACTACGAGGAGAACCACGATGACCGATATTTTTGCGAAGACCCCCGAGGTGGACCGGCGCACGCTGCTGCGCCGTGCCGCCGCGGTCGGACTCATGGCCACGCCGGCCGTGAGCATGCTCAGCGCCTGCGTCGGCGGCGGGGAGTCCGACAACACCGAGAACCAGGCCGAGGGCACCAAGAGCGACACCAACCCGCTGGGCGTCGACGCCAAGGCGCCGCTCGAGGTCATCATCTTCAACGGTGGTCTCGGCACCAAGTACGCGACCGACGTGGACATCCCCTCGTACAACAAGGCCTTCCCGGAGTCCAAGGTCGCGTTCTCGCAGACCGAGGAGATCGGCAAGGTCGTCCAGCCGCGGATCAACGCCGGCAGCCCGCCGGACATGGTCAACAACGCCGGCGCCGGGCTGATGGACATGGCCGCGATCGTCAAGGCCGGCCAGGCGCAGGACCTCACCGACCTGTTCAACGCGCCGTCGCTGGACATCCCCGGCAAGACCGTCAAGGACACCCTGGTGCCCGGCGCCTACGAGCAGGGCCTGTACGACGGCAAGCCGATGGTGCTCAACTACGCCTTCACGGTCTACGGCCTCTGGTACAACGCCGCCCTGTTCAAGAAGAACAACTGGACACTGCCGAAGACCTGGGCGGAGTTCACCGCCCTGCTCGACAAGATCAAGGCGGCGGGCATCACCCCGTTCGCGTACGCGGGCGCCAACGCCGCCTACTACCAGTACCTGGCGATCCTCACCAGCGCCGCCAAGATCGGCGGCACCGAGGTCCTCAAGGCGCTGGACGAGAACGCGGACGGCGCCTGGACCCAGGAGCCGATCAAGCAGGCCGCCGCCGCGTGGGCCGAGATCGGCGCCAAGTACTCGGCGAAGAAGTTCGCCGGCCTCCGCCACACCGAGGTCCAGCTCCAGCAGACCACTTTTAGTCATATCTTTCAATGTTTGATTATCTTGATTTTCGTCTATATATTTTGTAGTATTATATTGCATATAAAAAGACCTCCAGTTTTG
>NZ_JBFAZH010000595.1:0-4921 GCF_040681735.1 Actinoplanes sp. NPDC051633
CCGCTATCAGCGCGCGCCGCTGCTGGCGGCCCATCAGGACGAGGAGCCGGAGGAGACGGAGCGCACCGAGACGCCGGAGGAGCCGGGCACGCTGGTCGCCGCGCAGCTCAACCTCAGCCGGTCCACGGTGTACGTCTACGACGTCGACGCCGACAACGCCCTGGGCGCGCGTGCGCAGTCCACGGCGCCGGGCAGCAACCTGTTCGACATCGGACTGGACAAGTACGGCGAGACGTTGCTGACCGGCGCCGGCGGCCGCAATGCGACGCAGGCCTACGCGACCGACGACCTGTCCGGCCGGGGCTCGTACTACACCGGCTACCACCCGCTGGCCGTCGCCGCCTCACCGGACGACGGCTACGTGGTCAACGGCGTGCGCGCCGCCGGGGACGACATCTACATCTACGAGACCGGCGGCGTGGTCCCCGAGGAACGCATCGACGTGAGCACGGACGTCCTGGCGCCGCGCGGCCTCACCTGGTCGTCGGACATGGAGCACCTGTACGCCGTGACCGTCCCACCGGCGGGCGGCCCGCCGACCTTGCACGTCATCCACGACGCCGTCTGACAAGCGACGCCGTCCGACAAGCGACGCGTCCGAGAAGGCAGCCGGGCAACCTCCCTTGGGGCGGTCGCCCGGCGTGCATGGCGAGTGGTTACTGCTGGGCGAGCCACTTCGCCGTGGTGGTCTCGCCGAGCCTGGCGTCCGGGCCCGGAACGAGCGTCCGCTCGCCCACCGGCGCGCCGGAGTAGCCGGCCCGCTCGTCGGTGATCACCTTCCGCGGGTCGCCCTTGGCGGCGAGCGCCTTGCGCACCAACTCGTCCAGCCGGAACTGCTCCGGGCCGCCGAGCTCGCGGATGCCGTTGACCGGCTCCCCCACCGCGACCCGCCCGACGCCGGCGGCGACGTCATCGGCGGCCATCGGCTGGAACAGCACCGGCGGCAGGCGCACCTCGCCGTCGACCATGCTGAGGTCCGCGATGGCCCGGACGAACTCGAAGAACTGGGTGGCGTGCACGATCGAGTACGGCCGTCCCGACTCCCGGATCAGGTGCTCCTGAACGATCTTGCCCTTGAAGTAGCCGGACTCGGCCAGCTGGTCCGTACCGCCCACCGACAGCGCCACATAGTGGCCGATCCCCGCCCGAGCCGCGCCGTCCAGCAGGTTCGTGGTCGACGTCCGGAAGAAGTCGATCACCGCCGCCTCCTCGAAGGACGGCGAGTTCGACACGTCCACCACGACCTCCGCGCCCTCGATCGCTTCGGCCAGCCCTTCCCGGGTGATGGTGTTCACGCCGGTCTCGAGCGCGGCCGGAACCGCTTCGTGACCGTGCTCCCCCAGCTTGGCCACCAGCTTCGACCCGATCAGCCCCATGCCACCGATTACCACGACCTTCATGACGCTTCCCTTCGTCCGGCGGCTCCGTTGCGTTGCCGGAACGGTGGAGACGCTGAGTCCGGCAGGGCTGACTGTCAGATCGCTTGGGCGAGTTCGGTAAACGCGGCGCCGGCCCGTAGTCCTGGGCGGGTCTCGACTCCGAGTTCGTAATGGCCGCGTCGAAGGTTCTGCAGGAAGGCGTGACCCGCGATCACCACCTGCGCGCTCCGATCGGTCTGTAGCCCGCGCATTGGTCTCAGCCCGCGCTTGAGTTGACCATGATCGGCACCGATCGGGTTGTTCGCGTACTGCTCGACGTGGTGCCATGCCGCCGGCAGCAGCTCGTCGAGTACGGCGAGGTAAACCGGTGCGGCGTCGGTGACCACCTCGGTTGGGACGACTTTAGGGCGGGCGACCTGTAGCCGGATTTCGGCGTCGGCCCAACCGGCTGCGGTTGACGTCTCCCATCGTCGAGCTGGCCAGCCAGATGTCGGACTCATCTGTGCCAACTGTCGATCTTGTTCGTCGTAAACGGCCTTGATCATGTCTGCCGCTGCGTCCTGAAGGGGCCGTTATGCTCTCGCGCTGGAAGGCGTTGTGTCGTGCCCGGCTTGCCCTGGCTCGTTCATGGCCACGCGCATCGCGTTCGGGTCTGCGAGCCAGTTGCACCTGGTACACGGCGACGACAGATGTGATACCGAGCCGAGCAAAACGCCTACGAGCCCGAAAACTGCCTCAGCCGCCATGTCTTGATTCTGAAGCACGGCGAAGATATTGATCCGAGTGAGGCTTCGTCACCTACACCCTCGACGGGCGCAACGCCTGACGCAGATAGAGCGGCCGAACCCTGTCGTGTCCGAAACCGGAAAGTAGGTCCGGACACATCAGCCGCACATTGTCCCCTCATCGGGAAGGATTCCTCTGTCTCCCGGGATGCCGGGACGGGCAGGCTCCTGACGTCCGCCGGCATTCAGCCGGCGCAGACCAGGGGAGGCCGGAGATGTCTCAGCAACTGACCGCACTTCGGTCGAGCGGGCCGGCCGGGTGCCGGCGGTGGGATGGTTGGCCGCTGCGGTGATGGTGGCGGCGCCGGCGCTGATTGTGGCGGGTAATGGCCTGCATCCGGTGGTCGATGGGCAGTCGGCGTCGGCGCTGTTGGATGTGGTGGCCGCCGGTCCGGCCCGGTGGCTCATCGCGAAGCTGACGTATGCGGCCGGCTCGCTGCTGCTCATCGTGGCGTTGGCGAGTGTGGTGCGGTTGCGGCCGGGCGGAGTGGTTCTGGTGGGCTCGGTGCTTGCGGGGATCGGCACCGGCTGCAACGCCCTGTCGCAGGCGCTGGTCGGTTATACGGCGTATGCAGCGGTGCGAGTACCCGTTGATCGGTCCGCAGCAGCCGCGTTGCTGGACGGGTTTGATGGGCTCGGCCCGGCGGCTCTGAGACCAGGTACCAGACCGAGCAGCGGACTTCACCGGCCAACCCTGCCTGATCGGCCGACGCAACAGAGCCCCCAAACCCATCGCGAAGCTGGCTCAGGGCAAGATCTGGACGCTGAGCGACATTGAGGCGTGGATCGCCACTCACCGCACCGGCGGCGGACCTCTACCCGATGAGACCGGCGAGACGATGGCCGTCTCCTGGTCACCTGGAAGCCGCGGCCTGAGCCGGTCCGCCCAGAACGAGGCAGTCGGGGGGTTGCCCGGTCTCATTACAGGGATGACCATCGATGTACGCACGGCGCGTCAGCGCCATTGCGTGGGCACCAACTCGCAGACCGGGAGAGACGATGACTAGCGCATCTCAGCCCGTCAGGGCTGCCGAGTATCCCCTTGGCGTCGGCCGTCCGCCACTTCGCGTGGACGACCTACCGACGCCGGAAGAGGTCTTCCACGTCCCGAAGACGGGCTTCAAGGAGACCATCACAAAAATCATGGGGCCGGCCATGATTGCCCTCGGCCTTTCGATCGGGAGCGGCGAGTGGCTCCTGGGGCCTCAGGCGATCGGTAGCCTCGGGTGGACCGGCGTCGGCTTCATCATCACGATTTCGATCCTCCTGCAGGCGTTGTACAACATGGAGATCGGCCGGTACGTGCTGGCGACCGGCGAGGTGCCGTCGCTCGGCTTCGGGCGGGTGCCGCCCGGGGCGTACGTCGGCACGATCCTTGCAGTTGCTCTTTTCTATCTGGCGTTCATCACCGGTGGATGGGCCGCATCGGCGGGCGCGAGTTTCTTCACGCTGGTCACCGGCGACATTCCCACCGGGGACGACCTGACCACGACACGGTGGATCGGCGTCGGCCTGATGGGCGTGGTCTTCGTGATCACGCTGTTCGGGAAGAAGATTTCGCGGACGCTGGAACTGCTGTTCTGGGTCCTCGTCATGTTCATTCTCGTGACGCTGTTCCTCGTGGTCCTGATTCTCACCCCGCCGAGCGCGTGGCTCGACGGCATCGTCGGCATGATCCGGCCGGCGCTGCCACCGGAGGGAACCGAGGCGACGACGATCGGCGCGGTGGCCGGCTTCGCCGCGATGGCGTCCGGCCTCAACTACGTATTCATGAACTACTACCGGGACAAGGGCTACGGGATGGGTAGCAAGACCGGCTACATCCCGGGACTGCTTGCCCGCGGCGAAGACCATCCGGAGATCGCGCCGGTCGGCACCACGTTCCGGGAGACGCCGGAGAACGCGGCCCGGTGGGGGCGCTGGTGGCATTTCCTCAAGCTGGAGATGTGGGCCATCTTTGTGCCGGGCGCCCTCATCGGCATGCTGATGCCCGGCATTCTGGTCAGCCACCTCGCCGAGGTCAGCGGCGTCAAGCCTACGGTCGCGAGCATGCCGACCTACGTGGCCGACCAACTGCGGGCGACCGGCGAGAGCAGCCTGTTCTTCGGCTGGGCGCTGTTCATCGGCTTCGTCATCCTGTTCAAGACGCAGATCGTCGTCTTCGAGATGCTCACCCGGAACATGGTCGACGCGCTCTACGGGTCGAGCGCCGGATTCCGCCGGCTCATCGCGGGAGATCCGCGACGCTTCTACTACCCATTCATGATCGTCCTCGGAATCGTCATCTCCATCATCATCTTCAGCGCGTTGCCCGTCACTCTTGTCCAATGGGCAGCGAACATGTCGAACCTGGCGGCGATGATTTTCCCGTTCGCGCTCATGTACCTGATCGGCAAGCTGCCACGGCCGGCACGCGCGTCGTGGTGGTCGTACGTCGTACTGGCGCTGGTTGCCTTGTTCTTCGGTTTCTTCTTCATCAACTTCGCGATGGATCAGCTCACCGGCTCGCCGCTGGTCACGTTCTGATCCGCCGCGACTCGAGAACAGCGCCGCCCGGGGATCAACCGGGCGGCGCGAGTCGGGGTCGGGCGTCAGGCGGGCAGTCGATGACGACTCTTCGGCGTGATCGGCCGGCGCTACCACTGACCGGGATCGAGCGGGCTCTGTTGCGTCGGCCGATCAGGCAGGGTTGGCCGGTGAAGTCCGCTGCTCGGTCTGGTACCTGGTCTCCTCGCTCGGCGTTCGCAGGGTTCCGCT
>NZ_JBFAZH010000596.1:0-1527 GCF_040681735.1 Actinoplanes sp. NPDC051633
CACCGGGCTGTCCTCGATCGCGACGCACCGCTCGATGGGCACGCCCAGCAGCTCGGCCGCGGTCCGGTACGGCTCCGGGTCGGGCTTGGGCGCCTTCACCTCGTCGCCGACCACGATCACGTCGAAGTTCTCCCGGCCCAGCGTCTCCAGCGCGACCTCGACCAGCCGCCGGCCGGTCGAGGTGACCAGGGCCGTCGGGAGCCCGGCGGCGCGGACCGCCTTGAGCAGCTCGTGCGCGCCGGGCCGCCAGACCAGGCCCTCGGCGAAGAGGTGGAACACCCGGTCGGTGAGCCATTGCACGTCCGGCGGCTCGGGCCGGTCGGGCTGCCCGAGGTCGTCGCGGAAGATCTGCATGGTGCGGCCCATGTTGCTGCCGACCATCGCCAGGCGGGCCTCGTCGGAGAGCGTCCCGCCGGCCCGGACGGCCATCTCGCGCAGGGCGATGTCCCAGACCCGTTCGCTGTCGACCAGCGTGCCGTCCATGTCGAAGAGCACCGCGGCCGGTAGTGATGACGTCAGGGCTGGCCTCCAGTAAGAGCGTTGAGCTTCATTGTCGCTCAGGTCAGGTTGCAGGGGTCGAGGGAGTCCTGGTAGCCGTTGGCGAAAGCCTGGGTGCGCTGCTTGGCGGTGCCGTGCGAACCCTCGGCGAACCACGGCTGGCCCGGGGCGTCGCCGACCGACTCCAGCCCGGCGGCGAGCTCCTCGGTGTCACCCTCCTGCAGGGTCAGGCGCTTCTGCTTCTCCATGTCGCCGATGTACGCGCCGGCCATGCAGTCGGCCTGCAGCTCCTGCTGGATCGTGAACTGCGCCTGGATCCCGAGCCGCAGCTGGATCGCGTGGGCGTACTCGTGCCCGAGCAGGTAGAAGATGAACGCGTCACCGATCTGCCGGAACGCGCCGAACGCCCAGTTCACGTCGTAGGCGATGAAGTCGCCCGCCGAGCAGTAGGCGGCGTTCTTCAGCCCGAGCGGCTGCCCGCCGCAGTCGACCTCGCCCTCCCGCTCGTACGGGATGACCTGCGAGACGGGCCGGAAGCGCAGCCCGCTGTCCTTGAAGACGGCGGCCCAGTACGCCTCGGCGATCGAGGTGGCGGAGTCGATGTCGGTCGTGAACTCCTCCGGCGTGTCGGTGCCGTCGGGGCCCACGCCGGAAGCGTCGGGCTCCGGTGTGGCGGTCGTCTCACTTTCACCCGGCCCCTCGGAACGGGGACGATCGGGGGCGGACACGCAGCCCAGAGCCACCAGAGCGGCCACCGCGGCCGTCACGATGGCGAACCTGGGACGGTGGCGGGCCGGCATGCGGAATACTCCAGGGGGTGGCGTGACCGGGATGTTCCACGGTACGTGTTAATGCGAACACGGATCATCACCGGACCGGGAGGCGAACCATGCTGTCGGGCGTACCCGAACGGGAGATCGTCATACCGGAGGCGGTGCTGTCCATCGCGGCAGGACGTACCCTGCGGCCGGTCTGGCTGAACGTCCTGGGTGGCGTGACGTTCGAGGTGGTCGAGGACCTCGACGGCCG
>NZ_JBFAZH010000596.1:1537-4907 GCF_040681735.1 Actinoplanes sp. NPDC051633
AACCCTCTTCCCCGCCCCCCCCCTTCTCGCTTGTGTGTGCGTCCTCGGGGGGGGGGGGGTGGCGTGCGGGGCCCCCCCCCCCCCCCACGGCCGGGCCCGCAGCTTCGTGAAGTTCGCGCCGGCCGGAAGCGGCCTGCCGCTGGCCCGGGAGGCCGAGCGGCTGACGTGGGCGCAGCGCTACACGCCCGTACCCCGCGTCCTGAACTCCGGCGCCGACCCCAGCGGAACCTGGCTGCACACCGCGGCCCTGCCCGGCACCAACGCCGTTGACGCTCGGTGGCTGGCCGATCCCGAACCCGCCGTGATCGCGATCGGGCGCGGGTTGCGGGAATTCCACGAAGCGTTACCGGTCGACGATTGCCCGTTCAACTGGTCGGCGGAGAACCGGCTGGCGTCGGCCTGCGAACGCGCCGGGCGCGGCCAGATCGACACCACCATCTGGCATCCGGACTTTCAGCACCTGACCGTGGCCGAGGCGCTGACCCAGGCGGTGGACCGCCCGCCGATCGACAAGCTGGTCGTCTGTCACGGCGACGCGTGCGCGCCGAACACGCTGGTCGGCGAGGACGGCGACTGGACCGGCCACGTCGACATGGCCACCCTCGGCGTCGCCGACCGCTGGGCCGACCTGGCGATCGCGTCCTGGAGCCTGGGCTGGAATTTCGGGCCGGGCTGGGACAAGACCTTCTATCGTGCGTACGGGGTCGAGCCGGATCCCGAACGCATCGCCTATTACCGCCTGCTGTGGGAGTTGGGTCCGTGATCGAGTCCGCCGAGGATGTCAGCCCGGTGACGTCGCGGCCGGTCCGCCGGTCGTGGCTGGTGCAGCGCTGGGAGGACCTGGCGTTCCTGCACTGGGCGGTGGACCCGTCGGTGGTGGCGCCGTTCCTGCCGGCCGGGACCCGGCCGGACACGCTCGACGGGGTGACGTATGTCGGGTTGATCGGCTTCAGGATGGTCGGGCTGGGGTTCGGGCGCGGGCCGGGGATTCCGTTCCTGGGTACGTTCTGCGAGACGAACGTGCGTCTGTACAGTGTGGACTCGCGTGGCCGCCGGGCGGTGGTGTTCCTGTCGCTGGACGCGGAGCGGCTGATCCCGGTGCTCGTCGCGCAGGCGACCCTGCGGCTGCCGTACCGGTGGTCGCGGATGAGCCTGCGCCGCGACGGCGACTCGTTCACCTACACCAGCCGGCGCCGCCGCGCGGCCGGCACGTTTACGGTGCGTCGCGGCCCGGCGATCACCGATCCGACACCGCTGGAGCACTTCCTCACGGCGCGCTGGGGTCTGCACACCAGGGCATGGGGCCGCACGGTGCACCTGCCGAACGATCACCCGCAGTGGCCGCTGCACCGCGGCACGCTGGAGCATCTGGACGAGACGCTGATCGCCGCGGCCGGCCTCCCGGCGCCGGTCGGCCCGCCGGTGAGCGTGCTGTGCTCCCCCGGCGTACCGGTCACCTTCGGCGGTCCGTCGTCATGACCCTCGACGGGGCGTTCCGCGTGGCGCTGCCGGTGGCCGAGGCCTTCCGGCTGTTCACGGCGCGAGGCGAGCGCGAGTGGGTGGACGGCTGGGAGCCGGTCTTCCCGGAGCCCGTCGACGACGACGCCGCCGCCGGCACGGTGTTCCGGACCGACCACGGCGGGCAGGACGTCACCTGGGTCGTGGTCGACCGTGACGGCGACCGTCGGATCCGGTACGCGCGGGTCGCCGCCGGCCGCGACGCCGGCACCGTGGAGGTCCGGCTGGCCCCGGCCGGGCCGCACACCGAGGTCGCCGTCACCTACCGCGTCACCGCGCTGACCCCGTCGGGTGTCGAGTGGTTCCGGGATTTCACGGCCGGCTATCCCGACATGATGCGCTCGTGGGAGGCGGCCATCGACCGCGTCGTGGCCGCTCGCGGCCGCGCCGCCCCGCTGTCGTGAACGCCGCGCGACAATGAGCGGGTGACGCTGCTGGAGATGCCGGACGGCCCGTGGTGGGAGTGGGAGATCCTGTCGCTGAACCGCGGACGGCTCATTCTGGCCGGCAGCTTCGATCTCTCCTACTACCACCAGATCGAGATCGCCTTCACCGACGTCGCATACCTGTCCTGCGCGGCCGCGTTCTGCGATCCGGCCTTCCGCGAGCCCACGGAGGCCGAGCTGCACCACGCCACCCACCAGAACGGCATGGACGTGCCGCCGGTCGTGGTGGCCTTCGACCACGACTTCGGCAGGCCGGTGTCCTGCGTGATCGCCGCCGGCAGCGTCGAGATCACCACCGGCATGGTGCACCGGGTGCCACCGCAGAGGCTCGAGCCGGGCGACCGCCTCGCGCCGTGGCTGGAACAGCCGCCGTGAGCACCCGGGGAGAGGTCACCCGGTGGGGGGCGGGCCGGGTCTGCCGGCCAGCCATTTCGCGCGGCGGCGTTGTGATGCCCGGGACAGCCACGCGTCCTGGACCACCTCGGCCAGCTCCGCCCGGCTGAGCTCGCCCAGCCGGCACTCCCGCACCAGCACCGACGGGTGGCCGTTGAAGTGCGGCGTCGTGAAGAACGGCGACGAGTCCTGGACGAGCGCCTGCTTGTCCGCGTCCGACTCCACCCAGAAGACGATCACGTCGTCGTAGCGTTCCCCCGTCTCGGGGTCCGCGGCGTCCGGTCTCGGGTTGCGGAAGAACACGAACGACTTGCCGCCGACCTGATAGACCGGCCGCCCCGCCGACCCGTCCACCACCGTCACGTGCGGCATCGCCAGGGCAAGCTCGTGCACGTCCTCGACCCGGGCCGGCCGCCCGTCCGCGTCAGCCATCCCCCGAGCCATCCCGGCAGCCTAGGCTCCCGCAGCCGCGGAGCGGGCGAGGATCTTGTCCAGCTTGGTGAAGCTGGTGCTCCAGCCCTCGCGCGCCTGCGGTTCGACCTCGGGCGGGTACGGGCCCTGTGTCAGCACCAGCCGGGTACGCCCGCCCTCCTCGTCGTAGAACTCGAGGCGCATGCGCATCACCACCTCGCCGAAGGGCTCCTCGCCGACCAGCAGCTCGTTCTCCACCACCTCGGTGAACGTGGCGTTCACCCCCGAGCGCAGCGCCGGATCCTCGTCGCTGACCATCGTGCAGCGGTAGTGCCCGCCGGTCCGCGCGTCCACCGACACGCTGTCCCGCGGGACCGACCAGCCCACCGGGCCGAACCACCGGGCCAGCTGGTCCGGGTCCACGAAGGCGCGGTAGACGACCTCCCGCGGCGCGTCGAAGATGCGGGTGATGACGAGATCGGTCACCGCTCAGACCTTACTGGGCATCCGCCGGTGCAGCTCCGCCAGCAGGGTCGACGGGCCCGGTGACATCAAACCGATGTCGACCAGGTACGAGTCGCCGCTGCGGCGTGGCCTCCGGC
>NZ_JBFAZH010000597.1:0-4900 GCF_040681735.1 Actinoplanes sp. NPDC051633
GAGCTGGGTGACGTCGCCGCCGGCTTCGCGTCGGCCGACGCCGTTTTCGAGGACACCTTCCGTACGCGCAGAGTGCAGCACGCGGCCCTGGAGACGCACGGCTCGCTCGGGTGGCTGGACGACGACGGGCGGCTGGTGGTGCGCTCGAGCACCCAGACGCCGTTCCTCACCCGGCGGGCGCTCGCCGCGTTGTACGACCTGCCGCTGGACCGCGTGCGGGTGCTGACCGGCCGGGTCGGCGGCGGATTCGGCGGCAAGCAGGAGATGCTCACCGAGGACCTGGTCGCGCTCGCCGTGCTGCGCACCGGGCGGCCGGTGAAGTGGGAGTTCACCCGGGCCGAGCAGTTCACGTCGGCCACCACCCGGCACCCGTTCACGGTGCGGATCAGGGCGGGGGCGCGGCGGGACGGCACGCTCACCGCGATCGACCTGACGGTCGTCACGGACACCGGCGCGTACGGCAACCACGGTCCCGCCGTCATGTATCACGGCTGCCACGAGTCGCTGTCGGTCT
Source organism: Actinoplanes sp. NPDC051633 (assembly GCF_040681735.1). NCBI lineage: Bacteria > Bacillati > Actinomycetota > Actinomycetes > Micromonosporales > Micromonosporaceae > Actinoplanes > Actinoplanes sp. NPDC051633. The sequence continues at coordinate 515 of NZ_JBFAZH010000597.1, forward strand.
ACCGCTGCGCCAACAAGCGCACCGACGCCACGACCGTCTACACCAACACGGTCCCGTCCGGCGCTTTCCGCGGCTACGGGCTGGGCCAGGTGACCTTCGCGATCGAGTCCGCAATGGACGAGCTGGCCCGGCGGATCGGCATGGACCCGGTCACCTTCCGCGAGCGTACGGTGGTGCGGCCCGGCGAGCCGATGACCGCGCCGGGCAGCCACGACGACGACCTGACCATCGCCAGCTACGGCCTCGATCAGTGCCTGGAGCACGTCCGCGCGGCGGCCGCGCGACCGTTCGAGGCGCCGGCCGGGTGGCTGGTCGGCGACGGCATGGCGATCGCGATGATCGCGGCCGGGCCGCCCGGCGGGCACTTCGCCGACGCGACCGCGACCCTGCTGCCCGACGGCACGTACGACCTGGCCGTCGGCACCGCCGAGTTCGGCAACGGCAGCACCACCGTGCACGCGCAGATCGCCGCCGACGCGCTGGGCACCACGCCGGACCGGATCACCATCCGGCAGTCCGACACCGACGTGGTCGGGCACGACACCGGCGCGTTCGCGTCCACCGGGGTGGTGGTGGCCGGCAAGGCGGTGCTGCACGCGGCGCGCGGGCTGCGGGCGGCCATCCTGCAGGCGGCCGCGCGGCAATCGCCGGGCGCGCGTGAGCTGACCGTCGACGCGGTGGTGGACGGGCCCACGCTCAAGGAGGTGGCGGCCCGGGCCGGGGGTCCGCTGACCGCGTCGGGGCACTGGGGCGGCAGTCCCCGGTCGGTGGCGTTCAACGCGCACTGGTTCCGGGTGGCGGTGGACCCGCGTACCGGAGAAATCTCGATCTTGAGCAGCGTGCACAGCGCCGATGCCGGCACGGTGATGAACCCGCTGCAGATCCGCGGGCAGATCGAGGGCGGCGTGGCGCAGGCGCTCGGCGCCGCGCTCGCCGAACACGTCGACATCGACAGCGCGGGGCGGGTCACCACGGCCGGCTTCCGGCAGTACCATTTGCCCACCTACGCGGACGTGCCGCAGACCGAGGTGTTCCTGGCGGAGACCTCCGACACGATCGGTCCGCTCGGTGCCAAGTCGATGAGCGAGAGCCCGTTCAACCCGGTCGCTCCGGCCCTGGCCAACGCCCTGCGCGACGCCACCGGCGTCCGCTTCACCGAACCGCCGTTCACCCGCGACAGGGTGTGGATGGAGTTGCCGACCCGCTGATCTCGCGCTATCTTGGCGGCAGCAGGTCGCGGTGACGACTCCCGCACTGCCTCTTCAAGCCCGATCGTTTCGTTGATCCGGCTGTTTCTTCCAGTGGCGTCACGCCACTTCTGCACAGGCTCGGCTCTCTGGCCCGAGCGGCATCTCCTATCCCATTCCTTCAAGGAGCACCACACATGACCGACACACAGGCGCCCACCAGGCGCCGGGGCAGCCGCCGGCCCGCCGCCGACCGCCCGCAGAATCGCCCGGCGGACGGGTCACCCGCCGCCGACACCGACGTCAAGGTCGACGGGATGCTCGACATCGTCGACGACCGGGCCTGGATCCGCGCCGAGGGCTACGCGCCCGGGCCGGACGACGTGCCCATCTCCCCCTCCTCCGTCCGCTCGCTCGGGCTGCGCCGCGGCGACCACGTCACCGGCGTGGCACACGTCAGCGGCCGCCGGCCGGCGAGTCTGGACCTCGACACCGTCAACGGCGGTGACCCGGCCGACGCCCGCAGGCGGCCCGGCTTCTACGACCTCACCCCGCTCTACCCGCAGGAGAGGCTGCGGCTCGAGACCGAGCCGCACCTGCTGACCACCCGGGTCATCGACCTGGTCATGCCGATCGGCAAGGGCCAGCGGGCGCTGATCGTCGCGCCGCCCAAGGCCGGCAAGACCATGGTGATGCAGGCCATCGCCAACGCGGTAACCCTCAACAACCCGGAGTGCCACCTGATGGTGCTGCTGGTCGACGAGCGGCCCGAAGAGGTCACCGACATGGAGCGCTCGGTCCAGGGCGAGGTCATCTCCTCGACCTTCGACCGGTCGCCGCACGAGCACACCGCCGTCGCCGAGCTCACCATCGAGCGGGCCAAGCGGCTGGTCGAGCAGGGACGCGACGTGGTCGTGCTGCTCGACTCGATCACCCGGCTCGGGCGGGCGTACAACCTGGCCACCCCCGGCCGTGGGCGTACGCTCTCCGGCGGCCTCGACTCCACCGCGCTCTACCCGCCGAAGCGTTTCCTCGGCGCCGCCCGCAACATCGAGCACGGCGGCTCGCTGACCATCATCGCGACCGCGCTGGTCGAGAACGGCTCGGCGATGGACACGGTGATCTTCGAGGAGTTCAAGAGCACCGGCAACGCCGAGCTCAAGCTGGACCGCGGGCTGGCCGAGTCGCGCACCTTCCCGGCCATCGACCCGGCGTCGTCCGGCACCCGGCACGACGAGCTGCTGCTCGACCCGGCCGAGCTAGCGATCACCCACCGGCTGCGGCGCTTCCTCGGCGACCAGCCGCACGGTCTGCAGCAACTGCTCACGCAGCTGCGCGGCACCCCGGGCAACGCGGCGTTGCTGGCCCAGGTGGCCCGGGCCCTCCCCCAGGCCTGATCCTTCGGGTTGAAACTCAGGGTCCTGACCAGGACCATCCCCGATGCGGCTGGGGTGCCCGCACCCGCACCATCGAGGTATCAGCAATTACCTCGACCGCAAGGGAAGCGAGAAACATGAACACCGTCCACTCCTCCATGGCGCGCCAGGGCCTCAGCCGCCCGCGTGACGGACGCATCCTGGGTGGGGTGTGCGCCGGCATGGCCCGCCGGTTCGGCCTCGACCCCTGGATCACCCGGCTGATCTTCGCAGCCACCCTGATCGTGATCCCGGGAAGTCAGATCCTGATCTACCCGATCCTCTGGATCCTGATGCCGTCCGAGTGACCTTCTCCGCCCTGTTGATCATCGGCTGACGCCCGCCGGAAGAACAAGACTGTTTCTTCCGGCGGGCTCTCCGCACTCTGGACGTCGTGCTCGCCGACGAACAGCACCGGCGCACGCCGGAGAATTTTCCAGTCGGTCGCGTTCAGCGCCGTGGCATTCCGGGTGGCGGCTGGTCCGCGGCGGACATTCCGCTGCTGGACGAGGCGGCCGAGCTGATCGGCGAGGAGAAGGCGGGCCCGCACGGCGACGGGTCGCTCGCCGGGCGCGCCGCTCGGGATCAGCGATGGGCCTACGGGCACGTCGTCGTCGACGAGGCGCAGGAGCTGTCGGCCATGGCCTGGCGGATGGTGTTGCGTCGGGTGCCCGGCCGGTCGATGACGGTGGCCGGTGATGTCGGGCAGACCTCCGCGCCCGGGGGTGCCGACTCGTGGGAGGGCGCCCTGCGGCCGCATGCCGGGGACCGGTGGCGGATGGCGCGGCTGTCGGTCAACTATCGGACACCGGCCGAGATCATGGACGCCGCCGCACCGCTGCGGCGCGACGACGGCGGGCCGGTGTCCGTGCGGGCGGAGGGCGTGCTCCCCTGGCGGATGCGGACCACCGAGCGGGAGTTGGCCGGCCGGCTCGCGGCCATCGCGGCGAGGAGGCGCGACGGGGTCAGGTGGCGATCATCGCCCCTGGTCATCGAATCGGGGACCTTGTCGCGCGCGTACCCGGGAAAGGGCGTGACCTGACCGCCCCGATCGTCGTGCTCGGGGTGACCGAGGCCAAAGGCCTCGAGTTCGACTGCGTGCTGGTCGCCGACCCCGCGGCGATCCTCGCCGCGTCACCGCGCGGGCGCAACGACCTGTACGTGGCGATGACCCGCGCGACCCACCGGCTCGCCTGCTGCACCCCGGCTCACCGCCCGCCGAGATCGCGGCGCTGGTCAGTCGTCGGTCGGTCAGTCGTCGGTCGGCACCGGCATCGGACGGCGTTCCTCCTCGCGGGCGGCGATCAGCGTCATCGCCCGGCGGTACTGCCCCCGCGTGATCTCCCCCTGGGTCAGCTGTGTGACCAGCACGCCCTCGAGGCTGCCCGGCGACGGCTCGGCCCGCTCCGGCCGGGGCTCCGCATGGGCGCCGGACCTGCGTCCCGCACCGTCACGCAGCACGCACCATACGGCGAAGACGATCATCGCCCCCAGCACCAGAGTCAGCAGCATCACCACGATCACGACTCCACCTCCGTATGACAGAACGGATCACGGAGGCCGCCGGTTCATCACACAACGTGACGTCCATGGTTGTCCACAGGAGAACCGATGGCCCTTGCCTCCGCTGAGAGCGGGCCGTTAGCGTCGGTCATCCACCTTTCGGGAAGGACTCACCGTCGATGTCCGTTCCTCTGTCCCGCCTGCTTGCCCTGCTGACCCTGCTGATCCCGGCACTGTTCGTCCCATCCGCGGCCGCCGCCGCGGCCGACGCCGCCCCCGAC
>NZ_JBFAZH010000598.1:0-4894 GCF_040681735.1 Actinoplanes sp. NPDC051633
TGGTGTCGCCCGGTGCGGCCGGGTTGGGGCTGGGGGTGGTGCCGGCGACAGCCGCAAGCCGCTGGTACGGGTCGTCGAGCGCGATCACCGGGACGGGCATCACGCCGACCTCGTTGCCGAGACGACCGGCCGCTGCGTCACGCCGGGCGGAGACCGGAACCGAGACGACGAACCGGTCGACGCCTTCACCGCGCTCACGAAGCACCGCGTGCAGGGCGCCGGTCACCGCCGACAGGACGACGTCGTTCACCGTCGCGCCGTGCGCATGCGCCGTCCGCTGAACGGCGGCCAGGCCGACCCGGGCCACGGCGAGCCGGCGGTGTGACCCGATGGGCCGGTTCAGCGAGGACCGCGGCGGACCCGCTGTACCGCCCGCCGCAAGTGCCGCGAGCGCCGAGCGGAGGTGCCGCGCTGCCGCCGGGAGGTGGGTGACCGTTCTCAGCCGTACGCCGAACGCGTCACGACGAAGCTCCCGGTTGCTCGGCGCGGGACGCGGGAAGTCCACGTCCGGCCCGGCCGGCGCACCGTCGACCAGGTGGGCGAGGACGGCCAGGCCGCCGATGCCGTCGGCCACGACGTGATGCAGCGTCACGACCAGCGCCTGGCCGCCGCCGGCCAGGGAGGTGATCAGAGTGGCCGACCACAGCGGCCGGTCCCGGGGGAGCCGGCGGGCGACGATGTCGGCGACGACGCCGAGAAACGCGGTCTCGTCGCCCGGCGCCGGGCAGGCGACGGCGCTGACGTGCTCGCGGACATCGAAGTCGGGAGCGTCGACCCAGACCGGTCGCCCGCCGCCGACGCGGGTTTCGACCAGGCGCTGCCGCAGCCGCGGCACCGCCTGCACGCGGCGACCGATCGCGTCACGGACCGCCGCGAGGTCCACGGCGGCCCGGGTGGGTTGGAGGACGAGGACCGCAGCGACCTGCATCGGCGAGCCGGGAAGGTCACCGGCGAGTTGCATCAGGTCGGTGGGACTCGTCCGTTCGATCACATTCATGTCAGCTCGCTCCGGCCGCGGGTGTCACATTCTGGAGAAGCGCCTCGTGCGTTCGGACCGGTGGCATCGCCGGCACGTGTGGACCTGAGCCGTGACCAGCTCCTCATCTCCGGCTCCTTGTCCGCTCGCCGCAGCCCTCGGTTCGAGGTTAGGACGCCCACCGCCACCGTCGTCAGGACCCAAGGACCTCAGCCGGCCGGCGATGCGGTGATCGCCTGGAAGCGGCGCTGACCCGAGGAGTGGGTCAGGCCATGCCGAAACCGATGCCGGTGGCGGGGATGTCGCGGTCGTCGTAGTCGAAGTCGACCTTCTCGATCACATCCACCACGCCGGGGACCTGGCGTACCAGTCGTCCGACGGCGTCGATCGTGGAGAAGCGGGCGACCCGTCCGATCAGCGTGACGACGCCCTCGGAGACCTCGGCCACGATGCCGTCCGCCTCCTCGGCCGGATACGTCCGCAGGATTCCCGATTCGATGTCCGAGCGGATCTCATCGTCCGGACGCAGGTGCACCTTCAGCAGATCCGATCGCGCCACTACCCCGATCAACCGGCCCATGTCGTCCACCACGGGTAGCCGCTTGACCTGCTCCTGGTCCATCAGGCGGGCGGCGGCCACCAGGGACGAGCCGGACGGCGCCGTCACCGCCGGCGAGCTCATCAGCTCGTTGGCCGTCCGGCCGACGCCCTTCACGCGGTCGTCGCGGCGGTGTCGCCGCTCGAACAGCCGGGGTACCGTCTCGCCGGCGTACTCGATCTTGCGAAGGAGATCCGCCTCCGACACCACACCCCGCACCCGCTGGAACTCATCGACCACGGGCACCGCGCTGAACCTGTGCTGCACCAGCAGATCGACCAGTTCGCGATACGACGCACCCGGGGAGACCGAGACCACGACCTTGGTCATCACGTCGTCCACACGCCAGTTCTTCATCGAGAACCCTCCCTCACGTCTCCACCCGACGCTAAGCGCCCACGCGGGGCGTTGGTCAGGGTCGATCGGCCCCCTTCGACGGGACCGTCGCCGGGGAGGGCCCGGGCGGCAGCGCAGGGTCACGGTTGCTCGACGCGGTCCACGCCCGGCACGGATCGTGCGAGCACCATCACGATGGTGCGTTCGACGTCGTCCAGGTAGACGCCGGTGAGTCGGGCGAAGTCAGGACCTTGGTCCCGCCCTCATCGGGCGGAGCGGCCCGGGTGTCTCGCCGGCCGCCCGAGCAGAGTCTGAGCCGAGAGATTCGATGAAGGAGGAGCAATGACAACGACCGGCCGCACGACCGCGGCACACCTGGAGCACGTCGAGGCACCCGGCTCCATGCTCACCGAGACCGCAGCCCGGGTTCTGGCGGTGTTCCGCATCTCCACCGGCTTCGTCTTCCTGTGGGCGTTTCTCGACAAGACCTTCGGCCTCGGCTACGCGACCCCGGCCGAACGCGCCTGGATCAACGGCGGCTCCCCCACCAAGGGCTTCCTGTCCTCGGTGGAAGTCGGCCCCTTCCAGAACTTCTTCCACGACATCGCCGGCACCACCTGGGCGAACTGGCTGTTCATGCTCGGCCTGCTCGGCATCGGCCTGGCCCTCATCCTGGGCATCGGCATGCGGATCGCCGCCGTGGCCGCCACGGCCATGATGGCCATGATGTGGATCGCCGAATGGCCCCTGGCCCAGCACACCAGCGCCGGCGAACCGAGCGGCTCCACCAACCCGATCACCGACTACCACTACATGTACGCCGTCGGCGCGATCGTCCTGGCCCTCACCTACGCCGGCCACACCTGGGGCCTGGGCCGCCTGTGGGCCAAGCTGCCCTTCGTGCAGAAACACCGTTGGCTGATCTGAATCATGCGCGGCGGCTCTGAGCAGCCGCCCGGCCGGGGCCTCCAGCGGCGGTCGACCCGGACGGGCGGCTTCGGTCGGTTCGATGAAGGAGATACGAGTCATGTACACGGAGACACGACGAGGACCCGCCAAGATCATCCTCGGGTTCGACGGCTCCGCCGGTGCCGTCCGGGCCGCGCGGTGGGCCCTCGACGAGGCCGCCCGCACGGGTGCGCCGGTCGAGCTCTGCCACGTATCCGGCCGCACCTGTCGGCCGGCCGACGAACTTCTCACTCAACGCGCCGAGGACATTGTGGAGCAGGCGGCCCTGGACGCTGCCGCCACTCATCCGCACGTACACGTCACCACCGTTTGCGCCCACGGCAGCGTCGCCTCCGTGCTGTCCCGGCGTTCGGCCGGGGCCGAGCTGATGGTCCTCGGCAGCAGGACGGGATCGCGGGCCGGCGGGCCGCTCGGCGCGACGACGACCGCCATGAACGCCATGAACGCCAATGCGCGATGCCCCGTCGTCGTGGTCCGCAACGTGCCCGGCCACGACCCGGTGCTGGTGGGAGTCGACGACACGGAAGAGTCCGAGCTGGCCCTGGCCTTCGCTTTCGAGCAGGCCGCCGCGCACGGGGCGTCGTTGCACGCGGTGCACGCATGGCTGCCCTCGATCCCGGCCGGGCGAAAGCACGCCGCGGACGAGATCCTCGACGCCGAGTGGCGTTCCCTGACCGACCTCGTCGACCGCTGGCGGCAGAAGTATCCATCGGTCAAGGCCACCCACGAGGTCGTGATCGCCCATCCCGCTCAGGCTCTGCTGCCACTGTCCGCGCAAGCCGGTCTCGTGGTGGTGGGCACCCGCGATGGTCGGGCCTGCCGGGCCACGCTGCTCGGTTCGGTGAGCCACCATCTGCTCCGGCATGCCGAGACGTCCGTCGCGGTGGTGCGGGAAACCCGGGCCGATCGCTGACCGCGCCCGGCCGGTCCGGTGACCGCGACGGCAGGAACGGCCGTCCTATCTCTTGAGGACTTCCGGCACCTACCAGGCGGTTCCCGCAGGAGGACGATGAGGACATCGAAGGGCCGGGAGGCGATCGAAGAGCACGTGAGGGGCCGAACGGCCCGCGGTGACGGGACCGCTCCCCCTGTCGTGCCGACCGGCGATACCCGACCCTCGAAGCATAGGCCCGGGAGGGGATGGCGATGAGAACACCGCAGATCATCGTAGGCGTCGACGGCACCGCGTCGGGCTGGGCCGCTGTGGTGTGGGCGGCGCGCGAGGCCGCGCACCGCCGCGCGTTGCTGCGCGTCGTACACGTCTTCGACTGGGAATGGATGTCATCGCTGTACGGACGCAGCGGCTTGTACCTCGAGAAGGCGCGCCGGCACGCGCAAGCCGTCTCCGGCGAGGCGCGCGAGCTGGCCGGCGCGATCGCGCCCGAGGTCGAGATCGAGGTCGACGCCCTCATCGGCAAACCCGTGGACCGGCTGCTGCACACGGCCGCCGAAGCGTCCCTGGTGGTGCTCGGCCACGGTGAGCGCGACGGTGCCGCCAGTCTGTTGCAGAGTTCGTTGAGCCAGCGCGTCGCGACGCACGTGCCGTGCCCGGTGGTCGTGGTGCGCGGGCGCAGCGACGCCGCCGACGGCCCGGTCGTCGTCGGTGTCGACGGCTTCGCCTCGGCCGAGCAGGTGCTGCGGACCGCCTTCCAGGCCGCCTTCGATCGAGGCGCCGCCGTGGTCGCCGTCCGCGCGTTGCTCCCCTCCTGGTCCGGCACCGGGTTGGCGGCCGGCCGCACCTCTGAGCGGGACGCCGCCGAGCTCGCCCGCGTGGAACGCCTGCTCGAGCCGTGGCGGCAGAAGTTCACCGAAGTGCCGGTGACCGTGGCCATCTCCCATGGCAACCCGGCGGCCGTCCTGCTCGGGGCGTCCCACCGAGCGCAGCTGGTCGTGGTGGGGAGCCGGGGCCGCGGCGCCGTGGCGGGGGCCCTGCTCGGCTCCACCGGCGTCCAGCTGCTGCACCACGCGGACTGCCCCGTGTGGATCGTGCACTAGGGCCCATGGGCTCCGGGGAC
>NZ_JBFAZH010000599.1:0-4891 GCF_040681735.1 Actinoplanes sp. NPDC051633
GCCGAGCTGGCGGGGATCGCGACGTCGGCCCGGGCCGCGCTGACCGACATGCGGCGGCTGCTCGGCGTGCTGCGGGCCGACGACCAGGAGGCACTGACCGCGCCGCAGCCGGGGCTGGACGAGCTGCCCGCGCTGATCGAGAAGGCGCAGACATCCGGCCTGGACCTCAGCGTGGAGATCACCGACCTCACCGGGGTGCCCGAACCGGTGGCGCTGGCCGCGTACCGGATCATCCAGGAAGCGCTCGCCAACGCCGCGCGGCACGCGCCGGGCGGTCAGGTGCGCCTCGAGGCTCGCGCCGCGGAGGATCGGCTGGACCTGGTGGTGCGCAACGGCATCGGCGAGGACGGGCCACCGTCCGGCGGGATCGGCGGGCACGGTTTGATGGGCATGCGCGAGCGCGCCGAGCTGCTGGGCGGCACACTGCACGCGGCACCGGACGGGGCCGGCGGGTTCCGGGTGGAGGCGAGCCTGCCCTACGAAGGGAAAGCGGCGGAATGATCAAGGTGCTGATCGCGGACGACCAGGCGATGGTGCGGCAGGGCTTCGGGGCGCTGCTGACCGCCCAGCCCGACATCGTCGTGGTCGGCGACGCCGAGGACGGCGAGGCAGCCGTCGCCAAGACCCGCCAGCTCGCGCCCGACGTGGTGCTGATGGACGTCCGGATGCCGCGGATGGACGGCCTGGAGGCCACCCGGCGGCTGCTGCAGGGCCGCCCCGAGGGCGACGGGTCGGGGCCGAAGGTGCTCATCCTGACCACCTTCGACCTGGACGACTACGTGTACGAAGCGCTGCGGGCCGGCGCCAGCGGCTTCCTGCTCAAGGACGCCCCGGCCGCCGACCTGCTCAACGCCGTGCGGGTGGTGGCGGCCGGCGACGCGCTGCTCGCACCGGGCGTGACCCGCCGGCTGATCGCGGAGTTCGCCGCGCGCCCGCACTCCGACCGGCCGCGGCCGACGGCGCTGAACGCGTTGACGCCGCGGGAGACCGAGGTCTTGCGGCTGATCGCGCGCGGCCGGTCCAATCAGGAGATCTCCGGCGAGTTGGTGGTCGCCGAGCAGACCGTGAAGACCCACATCGGACGGATCCTGGCGAAACTCGGCTTGCGTGACCGGGCGCAGGCGGTCGTGTTCGCGTACGAGTGTGGTCTGGTGGCGGTCGGCGAGTAGCACCGTGGTGCTACCCGCAAGACCGCACCACGGTGTGACGATCATGGATAGGCCGTGGCCCCAATCTCCGGGCCATGAAGGTTCTCCTGAGCACCACGCTCCTGCTCACTCTCGCCCTGCCCGGCCCCACGCTGGCGACCGCCGCCCCGGCCGCTCCCCCGTCGCCGGCCCTGCCGGCGCTGCGGATCGCCTTGCACGACGCGGATCTGGCCATGCTCCGGGCCGGCGGCACGTACGCGACCTGGGCAGCTTCCGGCCGGCAGTTCCTCGCCTTCGACCCGGCCGGCGACGGCACCGCGGCCGAGGTGGTCGGTGACGTGTCCACCGCGGACCGGATCGCGGTGCTGGTGCCCGGAGTGGACACCAAGCTGCGGGACTTCGACCGCGGGCTGGGCGGCGTGGCCCGCCGGGCTCCGGCGGTGCAGGCGCGGGCGCTCTACCGGACGCTGCGCGCGGCCGACCGCTCGGCGCGGGTCGCCGTGGTGGCGTGGCTGGGCTACGACACCCCGGAGGGCATCGGCGTGGACGCGATCCGGGAGAAGCGCGCGCGGCAGGGCGCCGAACGGCTGACCGGCTTCGTCCAGGGCCTGCAGGCACAGCGACCGGAGGCGGCGGTGACCCTTGTCGGGCACAGCTACGGTGCGATCGTGGTGGGACTGGCCGCACCGCACCTGCCCTCGGTGCATGACGTGGTGGCGCTCGGTGCGCCCGGCATGGGCGCGTCGCGGGCGTCCGACCTGGGCGGCGCCCGGGTGTGGTCGGCGCTGGCGGCGACCGACTGGATGCGCCGGATCCCCCGGCTGCGTCTCTTCGACCTGGGCCACGGCCGCCGCCCGTCCGACACGGCCTTCGGTGCCCGGCCGCTGCCGGCGGCCGGCGTCGCGGGCCACGACTACTACCTGACCCCCGGCACCGACACGATCGACGCCGTGGCGGGTGTGGTCCTGGGGCGGGCCGCCGCATGACGCGGGACCGGAGCATCGACGCGCTGCGCGCGGTGGCCATCGCCGGGGTGGTCGGCGGGCACTGGCTGGTCACCGGGCTGGTGGTGGACGGCGAGGGAGCGTGGCGGCAGGCCAGCCCGCTGACCTCGATGCCGGGCTTCGTGCCGGTGTCCTGGATCCTGCAGACGCTGGGCCTGTTCTTCTTCGCGGGCGGGTTCGCGGCGGCCCGCTCGGCCCGGCGGCCGGCGCTGCGCAAGCTCGCCGTGCCGCTCGCGGTGGTCCTCGGCGGCTGGACCCTGGTGCTGGTGACGGCGACGGCGCTGGGCCTGCCCGACGGGACCCGCAGCACGATCATCAAGCTGGTCGTCAGCCCGCTCTGGTTCCTGCTCCCCTACCTGGCGCTGGGCTTCGCGACCGGGCCGCTCACCCGGGCCGTGGACCGGGCCGGCCCGTTCTCCCTGGTCGCCCCGGCCGTTCTCGTGGTGGCCCTCTCCGACGCCGGCCTGGTCCCGGCCTGGGCGGCGGTCGTCGCGGCGTGGTCGATCCCCTGGATCCTGGGCATCGCCCTGGCCCGCCGCGGCCGGACCGTCCTGCCCGCGGCCGGGCTGCTGATCGGCGGCCTCACGGCGCTGGCCGTGCTGGTCGTCGCGCTCGACTACCCGGCGTCGGCGGTCGGGGTGCCGGGCGACGGCCGCTCCAACCTGTCGCCGCCCTCGCTCTTCGCGGTCGCGCTGGCCGCGGCGCAGATCGGCCTGTTCCTGCTGATCCGCGACGCGTGCCGGATCAGGATCGAAATGCCCCTGGTCGCGTCACTCAATCGGGCGGCGCTGCCGATCTACCTGATCCACCAGAGTGTCTTCGTCGCCGTGGTCGCGGCCGCCGCCGCGATCTGGCCACAGCCGGTGCCGGGCCTGCTCACGGCGCCGCAGGACCCCCAGTGGATCATCGCGAGGGTCGCGTGGCTACCATTCCTCGCGCTGACCCTCGCGGCACTCATCCGGGTGTCGTGGCGGACGACACGACCGCAGGGGCGCCTTAAGCCGGCCTTAAGCGGTAAGCTGCTGGACGGCCCGAACGACGAGTCACGACCGACGGAGGTGATCGCTGTGCGAGATAGCGATCCTCCCAGTCGTGGCCGGGCCGCTCGTCAGCGTCTCTGAGTCTCGCTGACCCGACTCCACCCTGCCCACCACCGGTGAACCGGTGTCTGTCGTGTGCGCCGCGACAACGGGTTTCAGGGTTCCGGCCGCGACGACACGTGCGCGCTTTCCGAGAGCAGCTTCCACCGGAAGGTCCGTCCCATGAGCCGTTTCGTCGCGCCCCTGACGTTCACCATGGCCGCCGCCTGGGTCGTCGTCATCGTCGTTCTCCTGCATGGCAACAACTGAGACCATCGGGTCGGTCCTGACCCGATTCATCTGTCCAGGCCCGCGTCGCGGGCCTGGATGATCGCCTCGGCCCGGCCGGCGACCTGCAACTTCGTGAAGATGTTCGACACGTGGTTGCGCACGGTCTTCACCGAGAGGCTCAGCTGCCGGGCGATCTCCGGGTTCGTCCGATGCTGCGCCACCAGCGTGAGCACCTCTCGCTCCCGGTCGGTCAGCTGCGGAAACACCGAGGCCGGGCGGTCCGGCCCGCGGCCGAAGTAGTCGGCGATGCGCCGGGCCACCGCCGGCCCGAAAAGGGCCTCGCCGTCGGCGGCCACCCGCACCGCCCGCAACAGGTGGGCGCGCAGTGCGCCCTTGAGGACGTAGCCCCGCGCACCGGCGCGTAGGGCCGCGAACACCGACTCGTCGTCCTCGAGCATGGTCAGCACGACCACCGCGATGTGCGGGCTGGCGCCGGTGATCCGCCGGGTCGCCTCGATGCCGTCGAACCCGGGCATCTTCAGATCCATCAGGACGACGTCCGGCTGCAGCAGGGCGGCCTGCGAGACGGCGGCCGGTCCGTCCGGCGCCTCGCCCGCGAGCTCGATGTCCTCCGCCAGCGACAGCACGGCGCGCAGTCCCTCGCGGAACGGCTCGTGGTCGTCGGCGATCAGCACCCTAATCCGTTCCACCGTGATCACCTCCGGCGACGTCCAGCGGCAACCGCGCCGACACCCTGGTGCCTCCGCCGGGAAGGGCGTCGACCGTGCAGCGACCGCCGAGCTCCCGCGCGCGGTCCCGCATCGACACCGTGCCCACCCCGGCCGCGGCCGCGGCGGCGACACCGCGACCGTCGTCGTCGAGGTCGATCAGGAGCGTCCCGCCCGCCACGTTCAGCCTGACCTCCGCGGTGGTCGCCCCCGCATGACGCAGCACGTTGGTCAACGCCTCCCGCACGATGGCATAGGCGGCGACCTCGACCGCCGCCGGCAACTCGGGCATGCCGCCCGCCACCACCCGGACCCGGATCTGCCGGCCGAGCTCGTCCGCGAACTGGCGGATCGCCGCCACCAGGCCGAGCTCGTCCAATGTGGGTGGTCGCAGGCCGCGGGCGATGCGCCGGACCTCCGACAATGCCTCCGCGCCGCGGGCGAGCGCCTGTGCGAGCAGGGCTTCCGCCTCGTCGGGCCGGCGGCGCAGCACGTCGCGGGCGACCTCGATGTGCAGGACCTGTGCCGCCAGCGCCGGTCCCAGCCCGTCGTGCAGATCGCGGCGCACCCGGCGACGCTCCTCCTCGCGCGCGGTCACCACGTCCGCGGTCAGCCGGGCCGTGCGCTGGTGCAGGCGCACGGCGAGCACCGCGGCGGCGATCTGGCGGGCCAGGTCGGTCAGCAGTGCGCGGTCCTTGGCG
>NZ_JBFAZH010000600.1:0-4889 GCF_040681735.1 Actinoplanes sp. NPDC051633
TCGCCGTCGCCGACGAATGCGATGCGCTCGGCCTGCCGTTCCTGGGCCACGTGCCCGACTTCGTCCAGCTCACCGAGGCCAGTGACCGAGGCATACGGACCGTGGAGCACCTGTTCGAGGTGTGGTTCGACACGTCGGCCGACGAGGACCGGCTGCGCGCCGCGGTCGCCGCCGTGCCGATCGGTCCCGGCGACTACAACGGCTGGTTCAACCGGATGCACCCCATCGAGTACGCGGCGGCCCGCAGCTACGACCGGCGCAAGGCCGACAGGGTGTTCCGCCGCGTCGCCCGCAACGGCACGTACTTCACGCCGACGCTGGTGCTGCACGAGACCAACGACATGCCGGAGCGGATCGACCGCCACGATCGCCGTTTCCGCTACGTCAGCGCCGACATGATCGGGTACTGGGACTGGGCGCTGGACAATCTGTACCTGCCCGGCCGGACACCCGCCCGGATCGCCGAGTCGGCGGAGCTCTTCCGGCGCCGTCTGGGCCTCACCGCCGACCTGGCCGCCGCCGGCGTGCCGCTGATGACCGGGACCGACCTGGGCACGACGTACCTCATGCCGGGCTTCAGCCTGCACGACGAGCTGAAGATGTTCGTGCGGGCCGGCCTGACACCGCTGCAGGCCCTCGCCGCCGCGACCCTGAACCCGGCCCGCTACCTCGGCCGCAGCGACGCCGGGGTGGTGGCCCGCGGCGCGATCGCCGACCTGGTCCTGCTCGACGCGAACCCGCTGCACGACATCGGCAACACCACACGCATCAACAGCGTCGTCACCCGCGGCCACCTCATCGGGCCGGCGCAGCGCCGGCGGATGCTCGCCGACATCGAGGCCATGGCGAAGCAGCCGAGGCCCGCCGCGGCCCCGGTCGCCCCGCGCGGCTGCCCGTGCCACGGCGCCGCCGTTCCCAGCGCTGCCCTGGCCGGCGGTTAGGGGCGCTTCGCCGTCACCAGCCGCAGCGCGTCGTCGGCCGGGCACGGCTCGTCGGGCCGCACACCGGTGCCCTCCCAGTTCGTGCCGGTGACCGTGTCCACCACGGTCGCCTGCGGCAGCAGGCCGAACACCTGCGGGGTGAGCTGGATCGGGGTGACGTGGTCGGCCGCGCCGCGGGTGGCCTCGCCGACCACCGTCACCCTCTTCCTGGCCTGCAGGTGATAGGCCAGCGCCTCGGCCGAGGAGTAGGTGCGCGAGCTGACCAGGACGGTGGTGTCCACGGCGAGCGCGGTGCCGGACGGCAGGTCCGGCGTCCACCACTGGCGGCGCCGGTCGGCGTAGACCACGTCGGACAGGTGCTGGGCGCCGTCGCCGAGCAGCCGGCCGGCGATCGCGGCGACCGTGGCCGGGTCACCGCCGCCGTTGTCCCGCAGATCGAGCACCAGCCGGCTCGCGCCCTGCGCCAGGGTGAACGCGGCGTCGACGTACGGCTGAGCGATCCCGTACGTCTCCAGCCCGTCGACGGTCAGCACCACCGTGCCGTCGTCGAGCCGGCGGACGGCGGAGATCCCGCCGCCCCGGGCCCGGATCGCGGCGGCGTCCGGCGGCCCCCAGCCAACCGGCTCGCTGTCGGGCGACGCCGTCGCCTCCGCGGTGAAGAACAGCTCCAGGTGCCGCGAATGCTTCTGGGCGCACGCCACGACGTTCCGGCACACCTCCTCGGTCAGCGGATCGTCGCGGCCGCCGAAAGTGGCCCGCAGGTCGTCGGTGAGGCGGTCGCGGCGCGGCCCGGCCGGCATCAGCCGGCCCAGCCAGCCGGTCAGCCGGCTGATCAGCTCGTCGGTGCTCATGATCCGACGCTAAGGCAGTGCGGTCCCCCGAGTCGCGGCGAAGCGTTACGCCGGGCGCGAACCGGCCCGCTCGGGTGCGTACCCCGGAGGCTGTTCCGGCCGCGGCAGCAGCGGCTTCAACGCCACGACGGGCCGGACCACCGGCTCGCCGGCGCTCACCTCGACCGGTTCGTCGTAGAGCCGGATCGGCAGCCGGCCGTCGGCGCCGTCCCGCAGGCTGACCCGGGCCGTCTCGTGGTCGACCTCGACGAGCAGCCGCAGCCCGCTGTGCCGCAGCCGGAACCGCAGACCGGTGATGCCCGCGGGCAGCCGTGGCGCGAGCGTCAGCGTGCTGCCGTCCTCGCGCAGGCCGCCGAAGCCCTCGACGACCGTCGACCACGCCCCCGCCAGCGAAGCCATGTGCAGCCCGTCGCGGGTGTTGGCGTGCAGGTCGCGCAGGTCGACCAGAGCCGCTTCCCAGGCGTAGTCGTGTGCCAGGTCGAGGTGGCCGACCTCGGCGCACATCACGGACTGCGTGCAGGCGGACAGTGACGAGTCGCGAACGGTGATCCGCTCGTAGTAGTCGACGTTGCGCGCCTTCTGCTCGGCCGTGAAGTGCTCCGGGCACCAGTGCATGGCCAGCACCAGGTCGGCCTGCTTGATCACCTGCCGGCGGTACAGCTGGAAGTACGGGGCGTGCATCATCAGCGGCTCACCGGGGTGCTCGCCGGCGAAATCCCACGGCGCGTACCGGGTGAAGTCAGCCGACTGCTCGTGCACGCCGAGCCGTTCGTCATACGCCACGTGCACCGCATCCGCGGCCTTCTGCCACGCGGCCGGCTCCTCCGGGCGCACGCCCAGCCGGGCGGCCTCCTCGGGCCGCCGGGCGCACGCGGCGACGGCCGCGCGCAGGTTCTGCGCCGCCATCAGATTGGTGAAGACGTTGTCGTCGGCGACCCCGCTGTACTCGTCCGGGCCGGTGACCCCGTCGATGTGCCAGACGCCGTCGGCGTCGTGATGCCCGTGCGAGATCCACAGGCGGGCCGTCTCGACCAGAATCTCGAGGCCGCACTCCCGCTCCAGCGCGTCGTCCCCGGTGACCTCGCGGTAGCGTTCGATCGCGCGCGCGATCACCGCGTTCATGTGCAGCGCCGCCGTGCCGGCCGGCCAGTACGCCGAACACTCCTCGCCGTGGATGGTGCGCCACGGGAACGCCGCGCCGGCCAGGCCGAGGGTCCGCGCCCGGTGCCTCGCCTGGTCGAGGATGCTGTGCCGCCAGCGCAGGGCGTCGGCCGCGGCGTGCGGCGCGATGTACGTGAGCAGCGGCAGGACGTAACCCTCGGTGTCCCAGAACGCGTGCCCGTCGTACCCCGGCCCGGTCAGCCCCTTGGCGGCGACCGCTCGGCGCTCGGCGCGGGCACCGGCCTGCAACACGTGGAAGAGCCCGAACCGGACCGCCTGCTGCAGCACCGGATCACCGTCGATCTCGACGTCCGCCGCGTCCCAGAACTCGTCGAGGTAGGCCCGCTGGTCGGCGGCCAGCCCTTCCCAGCCGGCGTAGCGCGCGTGGGTCAGCGCCCCGGCGACCTGGTCGCGCACCGATTGCGGCGAGCGCGACGAGCTCCACGCGTACCCGAGGAACTTGGTCACCCGCAGGCGCTCGCCGGGCCGCAGCACGGTGACCACCGTGGTGCGGGCCCAATCGTCGCGGACGTCGATCTCCTCGTCGTAGTCGCCGGGCGCCTCGATCGTGTGGTCCATGCCGGCCGCCATCAAGAGGCGGCTGGTCCGCGTGCGGTGCAGCAGCACCGCGCCGTGCTGCTCGGTGTCCTGCCCCACGGCGACCAGCGGACGGTGCAGCGCGGCCGCGACCCGCGGGTCATCGGACTTCTGCGGTTGTTCCTCGTTGGCCACCAGCCCGGACTGCACGGTGATCCGCACGTCGTGGTCGACCGCCTCGACCTCGTAGTCGACGGCGGCGACCGCCCGGTGGGTGAACGAGACCAGCCGCGAGCTGCGGATCCGCACCCGCCGCCCGGCCGGTGACGCCCACTCGACGGTGCGCCGCAGCACGCCGTCGCGCAGGTCCAGGACCCGCTCGTGCTCGATCAGGCGACCGTGGGCAACGTGGAACGGCTCGTCGTCGACCATCAGGCGGAGCAGCTTGCCGTCGGTGACGTTGACGACGGTCTGCCCCTGTTCCGGGTAGCCGTAGCCGATCTCGGAGTACGGCAGCGGCCGCTGCTCGTAGTACGAGTTCAGGTAGGTGCCGGCGATGATGTGCGGTTCGCCCTCGTCGAGGTTTCCCCGCAGCCCGATGTGCCCGTTGGCGAGGGCGAGCACCGACTCCGTCTGCGCGAGCCGGTCCAGCTCCAGCCCGGCCTCACGGACCTGCCACGGCTCGACCGGGAAGACAGCCTTCTTGATCATGAAGCACGCTCGGAATCGCCCGCGGGCGGGTGAGGGGCATTCGCGAACATGTCACCTCACAGGGGATCCGGGACGGCGGCGAGTCATCGTTCACCCTGACCTGTGGCGCGGCCCAGGTCAACCCGGGCGCGATACGCTCCCCGCCATGGACGACACGGGATCGTCGAAGCCCGTCACCCGGCCGGAACGCCGCCCACCCACGGTTCCGCCCGATGCTCCGACCGCGCCGTCCCGCCCGCTCGGACGGATTCCGGTGCAGGGCATCGAGCCGCTCGTGGACGGCGGCAACCGGCCCGTGAAGTCGGTGGTGGACGAGCCTTTCGACCTCACCGCCACCGTCTTCCGCGAGGGTCACGACGCGGTCGGCGCGACCGTGGTGCTGACCGACCCGCGCGGCGCCGCGCAGAGCCTGCCGATGACGTGCGTCAACGCCGGGCTGGACCGGTGGTCGGCAACGATCAGCGCCGACCGCACCGGCCGCTGGTCCTACCGCGTCGAGGGCTGGTCGGACCCGTACGGCACCTGGCACCACGACGCCGTGATCAAGGTCGGCGCCGGCGTCGACGTCGAGCTGATGCTGGAGGAGGGTGCACGGGTCCTCGACCGCGCCGCGACCCGGGTGCCACGCGCCCCCGACTGCGTCCAGCTGCTGAGCACGGCAGCGGCGGCGATGCGCGACATCGCACTG
>NZ_JBFAZH010000601.1:0-4885 GCF_040681735.1 Actinoplanes sp. NPDC051633
GTCGCACGCGCCGCGGCCGTGGACCTCGTCGCCGCGGATCGATCCGCTCCACGGGTCCCGGTCGTCCCAGTTGCCGAGGTCTCCGGGAGGCACCACGTCGACGTGGCCCTGCAGGACGAGAGCGGGAACGCCCGGCGGCCCGAGGACGCCGGCGACGCCGTACCCCTCGGTGCGCGGCGCCTCGGTGCCCGGGTGGTCCGGATGCGCGGCCAGGCCGGCCAGGTCGAGCTTCCAGGTGTCGACCTCGAAACCGAGCTGGGTGAGGCGCCGTGCGTGCCGGTGCTGCAGGTCGGACTCGGCGTCGCTGCCGGTCACGCTGGGGACGCGGATCATCTCCACGAGGTCGCCGACCAGGGCCTGCTCGTCGATGGCCTCGAGCACGCGGGCCTCGGCGCGGCTCACGATGAGCGGGGTGGCACGCGCACTCCGACCACGCCGCCGTCGACCGGCAGCAGCGTGCCGGTGGTCGAGCCGGAGAGCGGGGACGCCAGGTACGCGATCGCGTTCGCCACCTCGTCGGCGGAGACCAGCCGGCCGATCGGCTGCCGGGCGACCAGTGCGGCCCGCGCCGCGTCCGGGTCGTCCGTCGCCTCCAGCAGGCGCCCCACCCAGGGCGTGTCGGCTGTGCCCGGGATCACCGCGTTCACCCTGATGCCCTCGTGCACGTGGTCGGCGGCCATCGCGAGGGTCAGCGCGGCCACCGCCCCCTTGCTGGCCGCGTAGAGCGCCCGGTTCGGCAGCCCGATCAGCGCGACGATCGAGCAGAGATTGACGATCGCCGCGTGCTCCGAGCGGCGCAGGTGCGGCAGCGCGGCCCGCGACACCCGGGCCATGCCCAGCACGTTCACGTCGAAGACCCGCCGCCACTCGTCGTCCGGGTTGGCCGCCACGTCGCCCTGCGCGCCGATCCCGGCGTTGTTCACCAGCACGTCGATGCGGCCCTGCGTGACGACGATGCGATTGATTCCCGCCTCGACCGACTCGGGGTCGGTCACGTCGCAACCCGTGGCCTTGTCCAGGCCCTCCACCGTGGCCCCGCGCGAGGTGAGCAGTGCGGCGGTGGCCGCCCCGATGCCGCTCGCGCTGCCGGTCACCACGGCGACGAGGCCGTCGAAGTCGCCCATGTCGCTACCTCCGCGGATCGATGTGGACTTTCGGAGCCTCGCCCCAGGCCGGGTCGCGATGCCCGGCCAGCACGTTCACCGCCTCGTCCAGGCCGACCGTCGCGGCCACCAGGGGGCGCGGGTCGACGGCTCCGGACGCGTACACGTCAATGGTTTTGCGCAGCGCGCCCGACCCGCTCAGCACGCCCACGGCGGTGACGTCCTTGAGCGCCAGCTGCCGCGTGTCGATCAGGCTCGGCTCCTCGGCGATGCCGAGGAACACCACCCGGCCGCCCGGCTCCACCAGCTCGACGGCCTTCGCGGGCAGCGACGCCGCGGTCGAGCAGTCGACCACCGTGTCGAACGGCAGGTCGGGCAGGTCGTCCGCGGTCCAGACGTCGGCGAAACCGAGCGAGCGGGCGAAGTCCAGCTTCAGGCCGAGCAGGTGCACCTCGGCGCCGGCCGCCGCGGCGAACGACGCGACCAGCAGCCCGATCGTTCCGGGACCCATCACCAGGATCCGGCTGCCGGCCGCCTGCTGGTGGGCGCGCATCGCGTTGGCGCCCGGCTCGACCATCGCGCCCATCGTCAGGTCGAAGCCCGCCGGGATCTCGTGCAGCGCGCCCACCGGCACCCGTAGCTGCTCGGCCAGCGCACCCGGCCACCCGTGCCGGATCCCGATCTCGTAGCGGTCGGCGCACGTGTGCTGCCGGCCCGACGTGCACCGGGCGCACCGCCCGCAGCCCAGCATGGTGTCGCCGGTGACCCGCTTGCCGATCCACGACTCGCCCTCGGCCGAGCCGGCCGAGGTCACGACGCCGCACCACTCGTGGCCGATCCGCACCGGGTACTCGGCGTCGCCGGTGTGCAGGTAGGCCATCTCGCCGGAGAAGAACTCGAGGTCGGTGCCGCACACCCCGGCCCGCTCGACGTCCACGACGACCTCGCCCGGCCCGGCCACCGGCGGGTCCACATCGCGCACCGAGGCCGCACCCGGACCGGTGATCACGAAGGCGCGCATGCTCACCGCGGCGCCAGCACCGTGCTGCGCTGCGTGCCCAGGCCGTCGATGCCGAGGTCGATCACATCGCCGGGCTGGAGCCAGACCGGCGGCTTGAACCCCATCCCGACGCCGGGCGGCGTGCCGGTGTTGATCAGGTCGCCCGGCTCGAGCACGAGGAACTGGCTCACGTAGTGCACGATCACGTACGGGTCGAAGACCATCGTGGCGGTGCGGCCGGTCTGCCGGCGCACCCCGTTGACGTCCAGCCACATGCCCAGATCCCGCACGTCGGCGATCTCGTCGGGGGTGGCCAGCCACGGCCCGGCCGGGTTGAACGTCTCGGCCGACTTGCCCTTCACCCACTGCCCGCCGCGCTCCTGCTGGAACGCGCGCTCGCTGACGTCGTTGACCAGCACGAACCCGGCGATCGCGGCGTGCGCGTCGGCGGGGGAGTCGAGATAGCTGGTGCGCCGGGAGATGACGATGCCCAGCTCGACCTCCCAGTCGAGCTTGGTGGAGCCGCGCGGCTGCCGGATCGGGTCGTTGGGGCCGACCAGCGTGTTCGGCGACTTGTTGAACAGGATCGGCTCGTCGGGCACGGGCTGGCCGGTCTCCGCGGCGTGGTCGGCGTAGTTCAGCCCGATGCACAGGATCTGGTGCGGGCGGGCGAAGGGCGCGCCGATCCGCTCGTCGCCGAAGGGCACCGTCTGGCCGGCCGCGACCCGCTCGGCCACCGCCGCCCGCAACCGGTCGTGGCCGCCCGCGAAGAACGCCGCGTCGAAGTCGCCGACCAGATCGTCGACGTCCACATAGGATGAGGCGTCCACCCGGACGACGGGCTTCTCCGAGCCGTCCGGCCCGATGCGCATCAACAGCATGGTCAGCCCCAGATGGAAGAGGGGACGCCGGTCGCGCCGACGTCCGCGGTGAACAGATGCCGCCGGGTGGTGACGACCAGCGTGCGCAGGTCCGGCCCGGCGAACGCGGGGCAGGTCACCTCGTCGTCGGCGACCTCGAGCACGCCGGTCAGCTCGCCGGCCGGGGAGAAGCGCCGCACCTCGCCGGAGCCGTACACGGCGATCCAGAGGTTGCCGTCGCTGTCGAGGCACATGCCGTCGGGGTCCCAGTCGTCGCGCAGCAGGACCCGCTTGCCGGGATCCCACACGTAGACCTCGCCCGGCGTCGTGTCGATCGAGTAGAACAGGCCGTCGCGCCACGCCATGCCGTTGGCCAGGCCGAGCCCGCTGTCCAGCACGGTCACCTCGCCTCGCGGGGTCACGCGGAAGTACTCCTCGTCGGTGCCCGGTTTCTCGCTGAGCTGCATGGTGCCGACGACGAAGTTGCCCTCGGGGTCGCACTTGCCGTCGTTGAGCCGGCGCCCGCTGCCCGCGGGCAGAATCCGCGGCCCGGGCGTGACGCGCCCGTCTGCCGCGACCTCCAGCAGCGTCTCCGTGCCGGCCACGAGCAGCCCTCCGGTACGCGTGACCGCGACCGCACCGACCGTCCGGTCGAACACCTGCGTCCCGGTGCGCTCGACGACGCCGCCGGCGAGCCGCCCGGTGTGCACCGCCCCGGCCTCGATCTCCACCCACAGCAGCCGCTCCCGCGGCCCGTCCCACACCGGCCCCTCGGCGAGCCGGAACTCGTCCTCCGAAGCCCGCACGGCGGTCCAGCGCTCGATCACGTTCCGACCCTAGCCCCTCTGCTGTGCGCGGAGCGCGCGATGCAGCAGTGCGTTGAGTTTCGCCGCCTCGGCGGCGCTGAGTCCGAGGACGGCCGGGTCGTCGAGCGTGGCGGCGGCCTTCGATGCGGAGTCGAGCACGGCGCGGCCCTTCGCGGTCAGGTCGATGCCGGCGCGCCGTCCGCGGCCGCCGCTGCGGTCGCGGGTGACCAGCCCGGCGGTCTCCAGCCCGGCGAGAACCTCGCTGATGCTCTGCGGCGTGACGAGCACCCGGCGAGCCAACTCGCCCGAACCGATGCCCGGCTCACCGGCGACCGTCGCCAGAACGCCGAACTGGGTGGGAGTGAGCCCGGACGGCCGCATCACCGCCTCGAACCGCCGGGTCAGCACACTGGCGAGGCGCACCACCGTCCAGCCGACCGAAGTATCAGGGTCCCTTGCACTCATGTATCAGGATTCCTTATAGTCGGCGAATGACAGAAGTCCTGGCTCGGCAGCCTACCGTCGCAGCTCAGCGGCGGCTCACGCTGCTGGCGGCGCTCGGCATGGCGTGGTGGTTCTTCGGCAACCTCTACGAGGCGGTGGTGTTCTCACCCAACTGGGTCGACGGCCCCGCCCAGCTCGCCCGGCTCGACGGGTTCTTCACCAACACCGGGCCGACCATGTACTTCGTCCCGGTCACACAGCTCGCCACCGTGCTGACCTGGATCCTGTGGTGGCGCAATCGCGACGGCGAGGTGCGCGCGGACTACCGGCGGGCCGGCATCGCGTCGCTCGCGCTGACCGCCCTCACCGCGGTCATCGTCACGCTGCTCCTCCCGCGCATGTTCGACGGCCACTCCACGACGGCCGCGTGGTGGTGGAACGTTCTCAACGTCGGCCGGATGGCCCTCACCGCGACGACCGGCCGGTATCTGTTCCAGGCGTTCCGCGGGCTGGACCGGCGGGGGTGACCGAGGCGTAAGGTCCGATACATGGCAGCACTCCGCAGCGATGCCTGGTATTCGGGCGACAACCGCAACGCGTACATCCATCGGGCCTGGATGCGCCGGGGCACTCCGGACTCCTCGTTCCGCAGCCGGCCGCAGATCGCGATCG
>NZ_JBFAZH010000602.1:0-4882 GCF_040681735.1 Actinoplanes sp. NPDC051633
TTGACGGCCGGCTGACCCTTCGACGGCTTTGCGCATCTGCTAAACGCCTTTTGCGGTCCACCCCGGTGGCGCCGGAGAGAGGCCATATGGTCTTCGGCGGAACGACACC
Source organism: Actinoplanes sp. NPDC051633 (assembly GCF_040681735.1). Lineage (NCBI taxonomy): Bacteria > Bacillati > Actinomycetota > Actinomycetes > Micromonosporales > Micromonosporaceae > Actinoplanes > Actinoplanes sp. NPDC051633. The sequence goes on from NZ_JBFAZH010000602.1 coordinate 110, forward strand.
CGTCGAATCCCGCCGTGTGGTCCGGGCCCTGCGGCGGCTTCGGACCGGTGTGCCACGGGGGATCGAGAGGAGTTGTCGAACGTGGACTTCGTCCTGCCTGAATTGGCCCTTGCGGGCGATCGTGAGCAGATACGCGCTGAGGCGCTGGCCGAGCTCGAGGCGGCCGGCGGGCTGACCTATCGAGCTCCGACGTTTGTGGAGATGGGCGACGGCACCGGCACGGTGTGGGTGGCCGTCGATCGAACCAATGCGGTTGTCGATGTGCATTTCCGGTCGGACTGGCAGCGGGAGCTGACCTCGTCCGAGCTCGGGACGGCGCTGCTCGAGGCCAGGCACAACGCGTCGGTCACGATGATGAACGCCCTCGCGCTGGACGCGCTGGCCAAGCAGGAGAGGGTACGGGCCGGGGTCGACCCGGAGCCGGTCGAGCCCGCGCCGCCGCCCGTCGCGGCCCCCGCGCCGGGCATCCACGCGATCTGGCGACGGCTGACCGAGTCGGAGGACCGGCATTACCGCGTCACCAAGGCCGCTCGTGCGGCGCGTGAGGTCCGTACGCTGCGGGTTTCTTCCGGGCTGCTGACCGCCACCTGCGAGGGCCGCACGATCACCGGCATCGCGATCGACCCGGTGCTGGCCCACCAGGCCGGCGCGGACCGGCTGCGGTCCGCGGCGATGGAGCTGTTCCAGCAGGCCGCCCAGCTGATCGAGAGGGATGACCGATGACGAGCGTCCAGATCATCACCGACCACGTCCGCGAAGAGGCGAACAAGTGGCGCCGGTTGTCGGGCGACATGCAGGAGGTCTACCAGAGCCCCGTCGAGGGCGGCCTGGAGCTGGGGCTGTCGTCGTTCTTCATCGGCCCGACCGAGGTGGTGCCGGCGGCGATCCACTACGACTCCTACTCCACCTTCCTCAACCACTTCAAGACGCTGACTCTCGGCGCGGTCATCGAGTGGGAGCAGATCCAGGGCGCGCTGAACTGGATGGCGGACGAGTTCGACCGGGCGGACGAGATCGCCGTCGAGAGCATCAAGGCGGTCTGGACCGAGCGAACGACCAGCGACGGATCCCTGACGGCCAACCCGGACGCGTCGGCGAGCGACGGAAGGAGGCCGGCCCATGAACCCCAGTGAGCCGCAGGGTTCGGCCCTGGATCACACGAGCGCGATCGAAACGGCCGTCAACGACATCCGAGAGAAGATCAACGAGATCGCCAGGCGCTTCACGGCCGGGATCGAAAACGTCAACAAGAAATGGTTCGACCTTCCGCCGGCGGTGATGCTCAGGGTCCGCGACCTGCTCGAGAACATCCGAGCGGCGATCAACAAGGTCCTGGACATCGTGTCGGCGGTCCTGGCCCACTACTCGCCCATCATCTCGATGATCGACATCAGCTTCCACTGGCTCCACGCGGTCAAGCGGCCGATCTCCAACATGGCGGGCGCGACCGCCAAGTGGGCCACCCCCGACCTGGCCTCGTGGGACGGCGACACCGCCGTCCACTACAAGGAGCAGGTCCTCGTGTTTCAGTCGGGCGCCACCGAGGCCCTGGCCGACCAGGCAGGTTTCATCAGCGCCTGGCTGTACGAGATCGTGCAGGCCAACGTCGACTACGTCACGGAGCTGGCATCGGTGGTCGCCACGATCGCCGGGGATCTCGCGGCCGCCGCCATCGAGGCGGCCACGGTCGTCGACCTGCCCTTCGCCATCGCCGACCTCGCGGCGGCGGTGGGCGTGTACGTCGAGTCCTCGGTCAACAACCTCATCGGCATCGCCAGCCGGATCATCGCGGCCGGCGAACGGTCCCGGCAGGTCGTGGACAGCCTGGTCGACGAGCGCAAGTTCACCAACGGGCTCTGGCCCCAGTCCGTCACGCCCCCGGAGCCCCAGGCCACCATGAACGGCTGAAGCCGGCAACTGCGGCCGGCTAGCCGGCCAGGACGTTGATCACCGCGGAGGCGATCGCAGCCTGGCCCTCGAGGGTGGGATGTACGCCGTCCTCACCCATCAGCTCGGATGCGGCTGGTGTGCCGAACACCTCGGTGATGTCGACAAGGGGTCCGCCCAGCTTCCGCATGCCGTCGGACAGCGCATGGATGTCGTCGTTGGACCAGGTGGACCGGCCGAACTTGAACGCCGGGAAGACGCCGATCCTGTCCTGGTCGACCGTTGCCGGAGTCATCCACACCCACCGGGCACCGGTCAGCTCTTCGGCGATCCGGCGCAGCTCGGCGAGGTTGGCGAGCGATTCCGCGAGACTCACCTGGCACTTAGTGGGTGACGGCCCGACCCGCGTGACATCGTTGCCGCCCAGGCAGCAGATCACCCAGTCGGGGCGTACGGCCGCCACGGTGGCCGGCCAGCTCCGCAGGATCATCGCGGTGGTGTGCGCTGACAGTCCGCGGTTGACCAGCCGCACGCCGCCCGCCGACCGTTGGCCGAGCACACCGCGCAGGATCTCGGCCCAGGACTGGAGGTCGTCGGTCAGGCTGTCGCCGACCGCCAGCACGGTGTCACCGTCGCGGAACGGCAGACGGTCGACCTTTGCGGACAGCGCCGGGTCGTTCAGCAACCGCCCGGCCGCCCCCATCGCGTTGTCGGCGAACCGGGATCGCAGGGCGGCGTACCGCTCCCTGGTGAGACCGAAGATCGCCGGCTGGGCCTCCTGCATGCCGGGCAGGTAGCCGTAGGACTTGTCCAGGTGGGTGTACCGCACCCAGGTTTCGATCGAGTCCGTCGCGCTGCTGGTCACGTCGGCGGTTGTCAACGCGCACCACCCATCGGGCTGAAGTGCAGGCCGGCGAGCTTCCAGGACTGCTCTTCGCGGACGAAGACCAGGGAGACCCGGAACCGTCCGTCGGAACGCCGCGCCCCGTATGTCGCCTGCTGGGTCTGCACGCCGATGACGATCGCCGTGTCGCCGAAATGCCGGACGGTGGCGTCGCTCCACTGCAGCGACTGCATCTCCAGGCCATCCGGCTGACGGTAGCGATCGATCCACTGTGCACGGTCGAGCACGAAGCCCAGCGGCCCGACCAGGACGAGATCTCGGGAACCCAGCTCGTCCAGAGCCACGGTGTCGCCGCGCAACTCGGCGTCGGCCCAGTGCTCGGCCAACGCGAGGACGCGCTCCGTTGTCGTCGGTGCATTACTCATTGCCACTCCGTTCGATTGATGTGGATCGTTCATGCGTTCAGGCTGCTCGCGACCCGGCGGGCCAACATCGGCCAGGTGGCCATCACTCGCCGGTGGCGGTGGCCGACGCCGACACCGGCGCTATGGTTCGGCCTTCTCGAGGCCGGCATGAAGCCGTGATGAAGACGCGGAGTGTCAGGCTGCCCGGCACGTGTCATGCCGAGGGAAGGGGACAGGACGCCGTGCCCCGGAGCCACCAGTTGAGCACCCTGCTCGACGACGCCGCGCTGCTGTCGATCGAGCATCAGTGGCACTCCAGCGACGTGCTCGGGCCGCACTCGTGGCGGATGAACCTCGCCGAGGGCGTCCTCCGGTTCGACGGAGCCGTGCCGCGCACGCCGACCGCCGTGCACTTTCTCGGCACGGCGGCACCCGGTCCGGGTTCGTGGCTGTGGGCATGGGACGGGCCCGCCGATGGATATGCGTCCGAGACCCTGGAGACGGCCAGGCGACTGCGTGACTACGGCGGCAGGCACGACATCGCTCTGCTGACCCGGGCGGAGGTTCCGTTCGCCGACGTGCCCGGCGCGCCCGGCTCGGCGAATCTGGCGGCGTTCGCCTTCATCGATGTGGCGAAGGTGGTCACCGGCAACTGGACGGGATACACGTGCGAGCTGGGCGGCGGTGCCCGGGCGGCGTTCCTCGTCGAGCATCCGGTGTTCCGCCTGCCGCCGGCGACCCCGGAGTGTGTCATGCGCGTTCTCCGGACGTTCGTCACCGAGCCGCCGGCAGGGATCACCGATCATCGCCGGGCCTTGCGGAGCTACGCCGTGCGGCGTGGCCTGGGCGTGTCCTTCAACGGCTCGGCGGCACCGGAACGGGTCACCCTCCCGGGCTTGGAGGTCGTCATCGCCTTCGGCGCCGACGGCGCGCCGAGCGAGCTGACGGCGAGCGTCAAATGCCGTTCCGGGTGAACGTCACATGCGTCACGCCGCTGGGCGAGGACGTGCTCTGGACCCGATAGTCGTTCTCGAGCCCCTCGAGACCGTCCCAGAGGGGTACGCCCCGGCCGAGCAGGATCGGAACCACTGCGATATGCGCGTGGTCGATGAGCCGAGCGGCGAAGAAGTCGCGGATCACGGAGGGACCTCCGCCGATGCGGATGTCCTTACCGTCCGCGGCCTTGCGAGCTGTCTCGATCGCTTCGGCGGGCGAGGTGTCGAGGAAATGGAAGGTGGTTCCGCCCTCCATCTCGATCGGCGAGCGGGTGTGATGGGTCAGGACGAAGACGGGTGCGTGGAACGGCGGATTAGGTCCCCACGCGCCTTTCCACTGCGGGTCCTCGTGCCAGCCGGGGTGACCGAACTTGCCGGCGCCCATGATCTCCGCGCCGACCGCCGCCCCGAACTGCCGAGCGAAGACGTCGTCGACGCCGCCACTTCCGCCTGGCTCGGCGCGATGCCACCACCGGGTTCCGAACATCCACTCGTGCAACCGGTCTCCGGCATGGCCGAAGTGCGCCTCGGCGCTCTGGCCGGCACCGGTGCCGAAACCGTCGAGTGACACGGCGAAGTTCTGAAAGCGGAAGAGTGACATCGATGATGCTCCTTCGATTCTAAGTGCCGGGTTCCCAGCTTG
>NZ_JBFAZH010000603.1:0-4866 GCF_040681735.1 Actinoplanes sp. NPDC051633
CGAGCCTAGATCTTTGGCAGGATGGACCTCGTGGGCAATCCGCTGCGTACCGCACAGGACCGACGGCTCCCCCGGATCCCCGAGCCCTGCGCTCTGGTGATCTTCGGCGTCACCGGTGACCTTTCCCGTAAGAAGCTCATCCCGGCGGTCTACGACCTCGCCAACCGCGGCCTGCTGCCGCCCGGCTTCGTGGTGCTGGGCTTCGCCCGCCGCGACTGGGGCGAGGGCGAGTTCGAGTCGCTGGCCTACGAGGCCGCCAAGAAGGGCGCCCGCACACCGTGGCGCGAGGACGTCTGGCAGCGGCTGGCCAGCCAGTTGCAGTTCGTGCCCGGCTCGTTCGACGACGACGCCGCCTTCGACAACCTGGCGGCCACCCTCGACGACCTGCGCGAGCGCAACGGCATCCCAGGCAACGCCGCCTTCTACTTCTCCATCCCGCCGGCCGCGTTCCCGCTGGTGCTCAACCAGCTCAACCGCACCGGGATGGCCGACAACGCGAAATCCGGCGGCTGGCGCCGGGTGGTGGTCGAGAAGCCGTTCGGCAACGACCTGGAGACGGCGATCTCGCTGAACCAGCTCGTCGACGAGGTCTTCACCCCGGAGGACGTGTACCGGATCGACCACTACCTGGGCAAGGAGACGGTCCAGAACATCCTGGCCCTGCGCTTCGCGAACAGCCTGTTCGAGCCGGTGTGGAATTCCAAGTACGTCGACTCGGTGCAGATCACGATGGCCGAGGACGTCGGTATCGGCACCCGGGCCGCCTTCTACGACGCGTCCGGCGCGGCGCGCGACGTGCTGCAGAACCACCTCCTCCAACTGCTCGCCCTGGTGGGCATGGAGGAGCCGACGAGCTTCGACCCCAACGAGGTGCGCGCGGAGAAGCTGAAGCTGCTCAAGGCGATCAGCCTGCCCCCCGACATCTCGACGGGCTCGGTCCGAGGGCAGTACCTGCAGGGCTGGGTGGCCGGCGAGCGCGCGGTGGGCTACCTGGAGGAGAAGAACATCCCGCCGGACTCGACCACGGAGACCTACGTGGCGGTCCGGCTGGGCATCCAGAACAGGCGGTGGGCGGGCGTCCCGTTCTACGTCCGCGTGGGCAAGCGCATGCCGCGCCGGGTGACCGAGATCGCAATCCTGTTCAAGGTCGCGCCGCACCTGCCGTTCGATCCGGAAGACGTCGAGATGCTGGGCCACAACCAGCTGGTGGTGCGGGTGCAGCCGGACGAGGGCGTGGTGCTCAAGTTCGGCTCCAAGGTGCCGGGCACCACGATGGAGGTCCGCGACATCGCGATGGACTTCCAGTACGGCGCGGCGTTCACCGAGTCCAGCCCCGAGGCGTACGAACGGCTGGTGCTCGACGTGCTGGTCGGTGACCGGACGCTGTTCCCCGACGCCGCCGAGGTCGAGCAGTCGTGGCGGGTGATCGACCCGCTGGAGGCCGCGTGGGCGGGTACGAAGCCGGAACCGTACCGGTCGGGTGAGTGGGGCCCCCGGGCGGCGGACGAGTTGCTGGCCCGTGAGGGCCGCAGTTGGAGGCGGGCGTGATCGGGCTCTGGGACACCACCGGCAACGAGGTCGTCAAGGCGCTGGCGGCGGAACGCCGCAGTGCGGGCGGTGTCGCGTCCGGTCTCGCTCTGACGCTGGTCGCGATCGTGGAGGAGAAGAAGGTACGCGAGGCCGAGGCCGCCGCGACCATCGCCGCCTCCGCGCACCCGTGCCGGCTGCTCATCGTGGTCCGCTCCGATCTGGAGGGTCGCAGCCGGCTGGACGCGGAGATCGTGGTGGGCGGCCGGCTGGGCCCGGCCGAGGCGGTCGTGATGCGCATGTACGGCCGCCTGGCCCTGCACGCCGAGTCCGTCGTGATGCCGCTGCTGGCTCCGGACGTGCCCGTGGTGACCTGGTGGTGCGAGCCGCCGCCGGATGTCATCGCCAACGACTTCCTCGGCGTGCTGGCGGACCGCCGGATCACCGACTCGGCGCTGGCTCCCGACCCGGTGGCGGCGCTGCAGCAGCGGGCGCTCGACTACGCGCCGGGCGACACCGACCTGACCTGGACCCGGATCACCCTGTGGCGGACCCTGGTGGCGGGCGCCTTCGACACCACCGACGAGCGGGTCACCGGCGCGACGATCGTGGCGCCGCCGAGCGACCCGACGGCGGCGCTGATGAAGGGCTGGCTGCAGTCTCGGCTCGGCATCGAGCCGGTGTGGGAGCCGACCGACCGGTCGCCGCGGATGCACTCGGTGGAGCTGCAGTGCGCGAACGGCGACTGCGTGCGGGTCACCCGCGAGGAGGGCACGGCGCTGTTCAGCCGGACCGGCCAGGAGGACCGCTACATGCCGTTGCCGAAGCGGCCGGTCGGTGACGAGCTGGCCGAGGAGCTGCGGCGGCTGGACCCCGACCAGATCTACGGCGAGGCGCTGGGCGCGATGGCCGGGGTCACCGGTCTGGAACAGAGGCCGGCCGGACGAGTCCACGTCTGGAAGGACCCGGCGCTCGCCGCGCGGGCCGGTGACACGGCCGGCACTCCGGCATGAGCGAGACCGTCGTGGTGGTGGTTCCCGACGCCGACATCCTGGCGTCGGCCGTGGCGGCCCGGCTGGTGGTCAAGATCATTGACGCCCAGGCTGAGCGCGGCTGGGCGAGCGTCGTGCTCACCGGCGGCCGGATCGCGAAAAAGGTGCTGGCCTCGGTCAAGGAGTTGCCGGCCGCGGACGCGATCGAGTGGTCGCACGTCGACCTGTGGTGGGGCGACGAGCGGTTCCTGCCGTCCGGCGACCCCGAGCGCAACGACACCCAGGCCCGCGAGGCGCTGCTCGACGCGCTGCCGCTGGACAAGGCACGGGTGCACGCGATGCCGGCCTCGGACGGACCGGACGGCGACGACGCCAAGGCCGCCGCCGCCCGGTACGCCCGCGAACTGGCCGCGGCGGCCAAGCCGGGCAGCTCCGAGCTGCCGCACTTCGACGTGCTGATGCTCGGGGTGGGCGAGGACGGCCACGTGGCGTCGGTCTTCCCGGAGCATCCGGTCTACCACGAGACGGGTACGACGGCGGCGGTGCACAACAGCCCCAAGCCGCCGCCCACCCGGATCACGCTGACCCTGCCGACGATCCGCACCGCCGAGGAGGTCTGGCTGATCGCGTCGGGCCCGGACAAGGCGGCGCCGGTCGGCATGGCCATCGAGGGAGCGGGCCCCAAGCAGCTCCCGGCGGCCGGCGCCATCGGCACCGACAAGACGTTCTGGCTGCTGGATCGCGCCGCGGCGGCCAAGGTGCCACAGAGAGCACGAAGTCTGCGATGAGAAAGGGCCGCCCCTGGGGGCGGCCCTTTCTGCGATGTCTCTGTGTCAGCCCAGCAGGGCGGGGAGCTTCTCGAACAGCTGCTGCGTGTAGGTGACCATCTCGTGCAGCATCCAGTTGCCCGAGAAGAGGATCGCCGCGCCCACGCCGATCGCCTTGGGCACGAAGGAGAGCGTCGCCTCCTGGATCTGGGTGACCGACTGGAACAGCGAGATCGCGAAGCCGATCAGCAACGCGGTCACCAGCACCGGCGCGCACATCTTCGCGGCCACGGTCATCGCCTGCAGGCCCAGCTCAACGATCTGCGTGTCGGTCATGCCCATCAGTTCGGGGAACTTGAGAATTCCCGGAGTGCACGACGGGCGCGGTCGGGTTGCCGTTCGGTCACCGGGCCCGGCAGGGTCACCGCCTTGTCACCGAGAGGGTCGTAACGGGCGTCGTGGGGGTCGGTGCCACGGTGGGCGCGGTGCTGGGTGTCGGTGCGATCGACGTCGGCCGCGCGGTGGCCGTCGAGGACGGCTTGCGGGACCTCGGCGCGGGCGTGGTGGACAAGGGCCGGACCGTTCCGGGTTCGGTGGTCGCGCTCGGCCGGGGCGGCGCCGGCTCAGGGGTGCTCGAGCTGGGTGACGGTGCCGGGGGTACGGACGACGACGGCAGCTGTGGTTTCGAGGTGTCGCCGGGCAACAGCAGCACCACGAACACCAGTCCCGCCCCGAGAGCGCCGGCCAGCGCCGCCACCAGCGCCCACAGCCGCAGGAGCCCGCGCCGGGGGCGGGCCAGCGCGGTCGGGGGCATCGCCGGCTGCAGGGAGGCCGGGGTGATCTGACCGGCGCGCGCGGCGAGTGCTGAGCGCACCCGTACCTCCACGTCCTGGTTCATCGGTCCTCCAGCAGTCCGCGCAGCAGGACGAGCGCCCGGCTCGCGGTCGACTTCACCGTGCCGCGGGAGACGTGCAGGGTGTCCGCGATCTCCTGCTCGGACAGCTCCGACCAGTAGCGCAGCACCATCACTTGCCGCTGCCGCACGGTCAGCTTGCCGAGAGCGGACAGCACCCGCCGATCACCCTCGCCCAGCAGCGCCTGATCCTCGGCGGCGGGCGCCGTGCCGGGCGGCGGCGGCACGTACGCCCGCGCGGTCCGCCGACGCCGCAGCGCGGAGCGGGCCGCGTTCATCACCCCGGTGGTCAGGTAGGCGTTGGGGTCCGCGATCTTCCGTAGGTCGGCGCCGTAGCGCCGGTACAGCGCCGCGAACACGTCCTGCACGATGTCCTCTGCGGTGGGCAGGTCGTCGACCATCAGCACCGCCAGGCGGACCAGGCCGAGCCGCCGCGCGTGGTAGAGCTCGTTGATCGCCGGCGGATGCCCGTCCTGCGCGGTCACCGCCGGGCGGGCGGCTCCGCCGCGCCCGTGCGTGTCGTCCCCGATGATCGACCTGAGCAGACGCCCGAGGAGGCCGGCGACCGACCGCCCGGCGCCCGACCACCCGGCGCCCGTGCCGGTCGCCGGGCAGCCTCGACATGGTCAGCGTCAACGTCGCCCGGGCCGCCGGCCCTGCCCTGGCC
>NZ_JBFAZH010000604.1:0-4838 GCF_040681735.1 Actinoplanes sp. NPDC051633
CGTCGCTGCAACATATCGAGGACACCGGCGTAGGAGCGCCCGGCCGCCGCCCGGTAGCCGTTTGCCAGCTGGCATTCGGCCAGTTCCGTCATCTCGAACCAGCCGCGGGGTGACCGGGCGACCGCCTGCCGCGCGTGGCGTAGTGCCGCCTGGGGCTGGCCGGACCTGCGCAGGGCACGGGCGGCGACCACGAAGTAGTAGGCCTCGGCGCGGAGCCGTTTCGGCTCGGCGGTGGCCTGCGCGGCGGCGTCCGCCCACCGGCCGGCCTGGAGCAGGGCAAGCGTCAGCACGAGGTGGGCGTGAGGGCTTTCCTCCTGCCGGGCCCGGACGATCAGCCGCAACGCGTCCGGCCAGTGGTCTACCTGGAGAAGCCCGTCCACCACGTCGAGCAGGTCGGGGTCCGGGCATTCCGCGGCGGCCAGGAAGCTTGCGGCAGCCCGGTGCTGCTGGCCCAGCGCGATCTCCGTCCAGCCGCGGCTACGTAGCAGGTCGGCACTGTCGCCGGTCTCGAGGAGAGCCCGCTGGACGATCTCCAAGGCGGCGGAGTAGTCACCCAGGCCGTACATCGCTCGGGACTGCGCCACCGCCATCGTGTCGGCGGCGCCGCTGTGGGCGAACGACTTGAGAAGTCCACGGACCGTCTCCTCGTTGCCCTCGCTCAGCTCAAGATCGACGAGATTTTCGAACGCGAAGGCATAGTCCGGCATCAGCCTGAGAGCCTCCCGCAGGTGATGGCGAGCCTCGTCGACGCGGCGCGCGTCAGCCTCCAGCACGCCCAGCGACGCATGGCTGTAGGCGAAATCCGGGTCCCGTTCGATGGAGTTCAGCAGCAGCCTTCGCGCGCCCTCCCGGTCACAGTCGAGCCGGTGCAGTTCACCCATCACGCCTGTGATCAGCGCCGAAGGGTCGCCCTGCGCAGACATCTCCTCCAGCATGGTGCGTACGTCGTCCAGCCGGTCGAGGCCCCACAACAGCTCGATCTTGACCCAGAACAGGTCGCCGTCCGCAGTGGCCGTTCCGGGCAGGGCCGACAGCGAGGCAAGCGCGTCCCGCATCCGCCCGAGCTTGCGCAGCACCTCCACGTGCTCGGCGGCGAGCGTGGCGTCCTCTGGCGCGGCCGCGCGCGCCCGCCGGAACAGCCGGTCTGCGTCGGCCGGCCGCCCCTGGCGCACCGCGAGACGGGCCCGCTCGATGCTGAGCAGCGAGGTGTCGCCACCAGCGGCGCGCACCTCGTGCTGGATCCGGCGGAGGACGGCTTCCGCACCCCGCTCGTTGGTAGACTCGAGGACCGCCACCAGGCGCGCCAGGACCCAGGGAGTCGTGGGCTCGGAGTGTACGGCGCTCGCTAGCACCTCGGCGGCGGTCTTCCGGTCGCCAAATTCGACGAGCGCCTGCCCCTTTCCGGCCAGCGCGTAGGCCCAGCCAGGCCGAATGCGCAACGCGTTGTCGAAGGCCGCGACAGCCTCGTCGTGCCGGCCGGACCGGCGCATCGTCTCGCCCAGCAGCGCATGGGGCCGGGCGGCGCCCGGCTCGAGGGCCACCGCGTGGCGCAGCAGTTCCTCGGCTCGCGCCCGGCCGTCCGCACCCCGCTCGACGAGCAGCTGAGCGAGACCGCACAGCGCGTCCAGGCTGTCGCCGTCCGCCGCCAGCGCGCGTTCGTAGGCTTGCGTGGCGCGGTCCGGCTCGTTGAGAGCGACCAGGGCGGCACCGAGCGCGGCGGCGGCCCATGGTGGTTCATCGGCGGGGTCGAGCGATTCCAGCAGCTCCACGGCGGTCCGGGCATCGCCGCGGATCCGGGCCAGGTCGCCGCGGATAGCGGTCAGCCACGGATCATCGTCGCCCTCCGCCGCCAATGCGAGGTCGGTCCAGGCCGTCTCGTAGTCGCCCAGGCTGGCGGCGGTCAGGCCGCGTGTCCGGCGTGCCTCGGTGTTGTCCGCGTCCAGCGTCAGCAGGTGGTCGAGGACCTGCTGGCCCTCCTCGAGACGGCCCGACTCAACCAGGAGGCCGGCGAAATGGGTGAGCACCCAGACGTCCGACGGCGGGTCGGCGAGCACGGCGTCCACCACGCCCGGGTCCTCGTCGAGCTGCCCGGTGCGGCCGAGCGCGATGGCATAGAGCGCCCGGCCCAGCGATGGGTGCAGCGGGACGGTCGCCCGGGCCGGTTCGAGGGCCGCTTGCGGGTCGTTCTCCATCAGGTTGAGCCGGGCCACGACTGGCAGCAGCTCGGGGTCCTCCCGGCTCGCCGCCCGCTTCAAGATAGCCTTGGCCCGGGAGATGTCCCCGACGTCGAGGGCGAGGGACGCCGACCGGGCGAGCAGGCGTGGATCCTGTGGCCACCGGCGGAGCCACTTATCGAGCTGCTGCTGCGCCTCCGCCGGGCCGGACACGCGGGCGGACAGCCCGGTCTGCGAGGCCACCCGCTCCGGGGTGGGAGCGAGCTCGATCGCTTGGCGGTAGGCCCGCAGCGCGTCCCTGTAGTCGCGGTTGTGCTCCCGGCACCGGGCGTAGAGGACCAGCGCGTCCGCGCGGAGGGCGGGCGGGAAGGCAGCGGTCTGCCCAAGGTCGGCCAGCAGCTCCTGTGCGTCGGGCGGCACCTCGGCCCGGTCGATGACTCGGTCCAGGGCGTCGAGCTCGCGCCGAGCCTCGTGATGCCTGCCGGACCGGGCGGCGGCGGTCGCCTGGCGCAGCTGTTCGGCGATCGCCGACGCGTCGGCGGCGGACGACATGCGCGGCCGCAGCGACCCGCCGCCCACCGAGGCGCTTCCCGGAAGATGTGCGGCGGTCATCCCCTCACCCCCCCTTGAGCTGCCGGTTCGACCAGCGTTCCTTGATAGACTCGGCTAGCGTGACCGGATCAACGTCCTCGGCGTCGTGCAGCAGGCGTGTACGCCAGGCGGCGGTCAGCACGTCCGGCACCGCGTCCTCCACCGGTGTCCAGGCGGGCCCGGCCTTCTCGCCGTGGAGGGCCGCGAACCACCGCTCCGACGCCTGCCAGCGCTCCTCGTCGTAGGACCGAACCGTATAGCGCTGGCTGCTGAAGTGAGCGACGGCGGCGGTGGCCAGCCGGTCCAGCCAGTCATCCGCCGCGGCCGGTGGTGCCTGGATCTCCTCCGCGGCCTGTTCCGTCCGGTCCGGGCTGGCATGGGCCCGGACGGCTGCCTCCCAGATTTGGCGCAGCTTGCCGACGGCGTCGCTGTAGGAGGCCCCCTGGGCGGGCAACGTGTCGCCCTCGGCGAGGAGGACCAGCACGATCACGCGAGCCCGGTCGATGTCGCGCGGGCGGTCCGGGTCGGCCGGCTCGTCGTGGCGCGGGCTGAGCCGCAGCAGCAGCGCCGCGCAGGCGTAAGACAGGCCCAGCGTGTAGGTCGCGAACGCGTCCGCGAGCAACTCCTCGACGTGCTCCTTCGTCCGGGCCGGGGGGTTCTCGCCGGGCGGCGCGAACCGGTCGATCAGTGCGACGAGATCGTCGTTGTCACGAGTGTTCTTCACGTAGGCAAGCCCGACCTCGTGGCCGACCAGCGGAATGCCCCAGATCGACCATTCCGGGAAGCCGAGCAGCACCACACTGTCCAACGCGTTGCCCAGGGCGGCCTGCCGCGCGGGCAGCGGCAGCGAGCGCCGCGTGGCGACCCGGAACCGGGCCAGCACCGCGTCGGTCATCTCGCAGACCCGATCGTCCAAGCCCGTGTCGCGGACCGTGAGGCCGCCGAGGAAGTCCACGTACTCGACGAACAGCGGCCGGCCGACACCGTCGAGAAGATTCTGATATTCCATCCACTGCGTCCGGCGTTGCGCCGCCGAGCTCCCCTCCACCGTCCGCTTGAGCTCCTTCAAGTCCTCTTGCAGTTCGTTGCAGCGGCGGTCGAGGCTCGCCTCAAGGGCCAGCGAGCGGTCCTCCAGGCTGACGTTCGAGGCCATCGCCTGCCGGAGGCAGTTGCTCGTCCCGGCCACCGAATCGAGCAGCTGCGTGACGATGTCCGGGGCCCCGCGGAGCTGTCCCGCCAGGTCGAGGCTCGCGTTGTCGATCATGTCCGCGATATCGGGTTCCTCCTCCATAGCGTCTACCAGGCTCTGCAGGCGTGTCCGCAAGGCCTGCAGTGGGCCGCGGCACGGTTTGATGTACCTGCCGGCGTTCTCCAGGAACTGGCTGCGCTCCTTGGCGCGCCGCACCGCGTACCGCACCTTCTCGATGTCGAGCCGCAGCGCGTCCAGCCGCAGCAGGAGGAGGTCGGGGGTCTCCATCAGGCCGCTCCGCTCGGATCGTGCCTGCAGTAGTCGACGACCAGCGCCGCGACCTCGTCGTCGTGCTGGCGGGACGGTTGACTCAGACGCCAGCGCCAGGCGCCGTCGAGCACGGCGAGCACGCTGCTGCCGACCGGCCGGGCGGGTTGCCGGCGGGAGAGCGCGGCCGCGACGGCGATCGCGCTGTCGGCGTCGCCGTAGACGAGGCACGGACGGTGTTTGCGCACGGCCGCGACGACTCGGCCGGCCAGTTCCTCGCCCGGATTGCTCGCGGCTGGGACCTGCCCGAGCACCGCCGCGGCGAGCGGATCCACCACGGCAGCTCGCAGCGTCGCGTGGCGGGCCCGGCCGGTTTGCTCGGACAGGCTGTCCAGCACGGCGCGCATCGTCGCGATCCGGTCGCGCCAGGCGGGATGGGAGTCCGTCGCCCGCCCCGCCTTCGCGCCCGGCGGGACGCGCAGGCAGAGGCAGGCCACAGGATAGGTGGCACCGGAGCAGATGGTGGATTTTTGGCAGAATGAATTTAGGTTTTGGGAGTGATCATTTTGAAAAAGCATAAACAAATATTAGAACAATATATTTTTGTTAATAAGAGT
>NZ_JBFAZH010000605.1:0-4835 GCF_040681735.1 Actinoplanes sp. NPDC051633
GCGAGGACTTCCGCGCCAGCTTGCTGATCGCGGTGTACGTGCCGTTCCTGCTGACCTTCGGCATCCTGCTCGCCCAGCCCGCCGAGGACGGTGACTGGCGTGTGCTGTGCACGCTGATCGCCGTGATCCTCTCGGACACCGGCGGCTACGCGTTCGGCGTCTTCCTCGGCAAGCACCCGATGGCGCCGCGGATCAGCCCGAAGAAGTCCTGGGAGGGCTTCGGCGGCTCGGTCACCGCCGCGGCCGTGGGCAGCGCGATCGTGCTGTACTTCACGCTCGACGTGGCGTTCTACTGGGGAGCGCTGTTCGGCGCCGTGATCGCCGTCGTCGCGGTCACCGGCGACCTGGCCGAGTCGATGCTCAAGCGCGACCTGGGCATCAAGGACATGAGCCAGCTGCTTCCCGGCCACGGCGGGCTGATGGATCGGCTCGACTCGATCCTGTTCGCGGTGCCGACGGCCTACCTGCTGCTGACACTGATCGCGCCGCCGGGGTAAGCGATGAGTGACGATCTGCGCGGGCGTGGGAGACTTGACGCGCCATGACGACTCTTCCGGTCATCCCGACCAGCCCCGACACGCCTGACGCCGTGCGTACCCGGCGTCGCTTCAGCATGCCGCCCCGTCACCTCGCCGATCTCGACCTGGCCGGCCGCAAGGCGGCCGTGACCGGGCTCGGCGAGCCCGCGTTCCGCGCCAAGCAGATCTCCACCCACTACTTCGGCCGCCTGGTCCGCGATGCCGCGGCGATGACCGACCTGCCCGCCGCCACGCGTGACCGGCTCACCGGCGACCTGCTGCCGCAGCTGCTCACCCCGGTGCGCGAGATGGCCTGCGACGACGGCGCGACCCGCAAGACGTTGTGGAAGCTGCACGACGGCGCGCTCGTGGAAAGCGTGCTGATGGGCTATCCGGACCGGGTCACCGCCTGCGTCTCGAGCCAGGCCGGCTGCGGCATGGCCTGCCCGTTCTGCGCCACCGGCCAGGCCGGGCTGACCCGCAACCTGTCCGTCGCCGAGATCGTCGACCAGGTCGTCTATCTGGCCGGCGTGGCCGCCTCGGGTGCGGTCACCGGCTCCCCGCCGCGGCTGTCCCGCGTCGTGTTCATGGGCATGGGCGAGCCGCTGGCGAACTACCCGCGGGTGCTCGAGGCGGTCCGCCGCCTCACCGCCCCGGCGCCGGAGGGGCTCGGCCTTTCCCAACGGCACATCACCGTCTCCACCGTGGGTCTCGTGCCTGCGATGCGACGGTTGATATCCGAAGAGCTTCAGGTGACCCTTGCACTCTCACTGCATGCCCCCGATGATGATCTGCGCGATGAGCTTGTGCCCGTCAACCAGCGTTGGAAGGTGGCCGAGGTGCTCGGAGCCGCGTTCGACTACGCGGCGCAGACCGGACGCCGGATCTCCATCGAGTACGCCCTGATCAGGGACGTAAACGATCAGCCCTGGCGTGCCGACCTGCTCGGCAGGCTGCTGCACGGCAAGCTTGCCCATGTGAATCTCATCCCGCTGAACCCGACTCCGGGCAGCAAGTGGGATGCCAGTCCCAAGCCGGTCGAGCGGGAGTTCGTCGCCCGGCTGCGCGCTGCCGGTGTCGCGACGACGGTCCGTGACACCCGGGGCCGGGAGATCGACGGGGCGTGCGGCCAGTTGGCCGCGAGTGAGGTGACGGGGGCGGGCGCAGGGGGCACCGCAGCCGACGCGGAGGTGGCACAGTGACTGGGTTGAGAGCCCAGCAGGCGGAGTGGGAGACGTTGTGACTAGTCAGGGACAGCGTTTCCGCCGGCGCGCGTTGCGGCGCGGATACAAGGTCGACGAGGTCGACGGCTTCCTCGACCGCGTGGAGGCGACCCTGGCCGGCGAGCAGATCGGTCCTCCGGTCGGCGCGCAGGAGGTGCACGACGTGGTCTTCCGCGTGCGCTTCGGCGGCTACGACGAATGGCAGGTCGACCTGCACCTGGACAGGGTGGAGCGGCAGCTCGCCGAGTTCGAGGAGCGCGGCGGCCGGGTGCCCGACCCGCGGATGCAGCCCGAGCCGATGCGGGGCGCCGGCGGCGGCATGCCGGTCGACCGGATGGGCCCGTCGTCGATGGGCCGGTCCGCGCCGCCGACCGAGCGCATCCAGATGCCGCCGCAGATGCCGCACCGCCAGCAGATGCCGCCGCCCGCCCCGGATCCGACCTTCGGTCGCGGCGGGTATGAGGAGCCGTCGTACGGCGGTCAGCCGCAGCGCGGCCCGGCGGGGTACGACACCGGCGCGTACGAGCCGTTCGAGCCCGGACGTCACGGCAAGACCGACATGACCGCCGAGATCCGGATGCCCGAGCGCGAGCGGGAGCGCGGTGGCTACGGCCCGTCCCCGATGAGCGGGCCGCCGATGTCGGCCTCGCCCATGAGCGGCCCTCCGATGGGCGGTCCGCCGATGGGCGGGGGCGGGCCGATGGGACCGCCGCCCGGCGGTCCGGGCGGGCCCAACGGCGAGCTGTATCGCGTCGACCAGCTGCGGCGGACGTTCCAGCCGCGGCGGTTCGGCAGCGGGTACGACCCCATGCAGGTGGACCGGCTCTTCGAGAGCATCCTGCAGGCGATGTCCGGCCGGGCGCCGATGCCGGTCCCCGAGAACGAGCTCGACACGCTCCAGTTCGGGCTCGTACCCGGGGGCTATTTCGAGGCCGAGGTGGACGCCGCCCTGCGTGAGGTCAAGGACATCCTGTTGCGGCGTCGCTGAGCGAGGGCTCCTTCGGGAGCCCTACTGGTCGTTGGCCTTCAGGCCGTTGCGGCGCAGCACCGTGTCTGCGATCACGGCCCCCACCAGCAGCAACGCGGTGAGGATGAGGTAGACGTTCTCGGTGTTGCCCTCGTGGTTGCCCCACAGATAGAGCAGCATGATCACCGCGGATCCGAGCGCGCCGCGACGGGCCCACTTGCGATTGCCCGGCTTGAGCTGGTCGGGTGCGTAAACCGGCTCTTCAGCCACGATTCGGTCCTCCTGCGGCGGTGATCCAGTATCCCGCTCATTTTCGCACGACGGCTCCGCGCGCGGCCCACCAACCCGCACCCGGTACCTTCGATGCCGTCGGAAATCGACAAGGCGAGGGAGTTCTACGGTGCGGATCACTGGCACGGGGCACGCGAGCATGCGGATCGACACGGCCGCCGGCAGCATTCTGTGCGACCCGTGGGTCAACCCAGCGTATTTCGCCTCGTGGTTCCCCTTCCCGGACAATTCGCTCCTGGACTGGGAGACCCTCGGCGACGTCGACTACCTGTACGTGTCGCACCTGCACCGCGACCACTTCGACGCCAAGAACCTGAAGCAGCACGTGAACAAGAAGGCCACGGTGCTGCTGCCGGAATACCCGACCAGCCAGCTCGAGGACGAGCTGCGCGAGCTCGGCTTCACCAGCTTCCTGCGGACCAGGTCCAACGAGGTGCACGAGCTCGACGGCGGCCTCAAGGTGATGATCCAGGCGCTGATCAGCCCCACCGACGGCCCGATCGGCGACTCCGCGCTGTGGGTCGAGCACGACGGCATCCGGGTGCTCAACCAGAACGACGCCCGGCCCACCGACCTGACCACGTTCGCCGAGCTGGGCCACGTGCACGCGCACATGCTGCAGTTCTCCGGCGCGATCTGGTACCCGATGGTCTACGAGCTGCCGGAGGGCGCCAAGCGCGCGTTCGGCAAGCAGAAGCGTGACCGGCAGTTCGACCGGACCTGGCGCTACATCAACGACCTCAAGGCCTCCTACGTCTTCCCGATCGCCGGCCCGCCCTGCTTCCTCGACGACGAGCTGTGGCAGTTCAACGACATCTTCGGCGACGAGGGCAACATCTTCCCGGACCAGTCGGTCTTCATCCGGGAGTACGCGCAGGTCGGCGGCACCAACGGCGTCGTGCTCCTGCCCGGCAGCGTGTCCACGCTGACCCAGGACACCTGCGCGACCACCCACCCGACCGACGTCGACGAGTTCTTCGCCAACAAGGTGCAGCACCTCGAGGAGATGCGCGAGCGCAAGCGCGGCATCATCGAGGCGGAGAAGGCGTCCTGGCGGCACCCCGAGATCGACGTGCTGGGTGAGCTGAAGAAGCGCATCGAGCCGCTGCTCGAGGAGTCCATCTACATGGCCAAGGGGGTCGGCGGCCCGGTCCGGTACGACCTCACCGACTCGTTCGGCCCGGACGGCGAGATCCTCGAGTCGATCGTCGTGGACTTCCCCGGCAAGCAGGTGCGCCCCTACGCCGACGAGAAGGTGCGGTACCGCTTCAAGACCGGCCGTGCCCTGGTCGAGCACCTGATCCACATCGACGAGGGCGACTGGGTGAACTCACTGTTCCTGTCCTGCCGCTTCTCCGCGGCCCGGATCGGGCAGTACAACGAGTTCGTCTACTCGTTCTTCAAGTGCCTGTCCGAGGAGCGTCTGCAGTACGCCGAGGGCTGGTACGACGAACACGAGCGCGAGGTCGACGCCGAGGACACGGTGATCGGCGACTGGGACGTGCAGCGCCGCTGCCCGCACCTCAAGGCCGACCTGTCCCGGTTCGGCGTGCTGGACGGCAACGTGCTGACCTGCCAGCTGCACGGCTGGAAGTTCGACCTGCCCTCGGGCCGCTGCCTGACCGGCGTCGGCCACAGCATCCGCGCCTCGAAGAGGTCAGACGGCTAGGCCGTGTTTCGTAGTCCGACCGGGGCTGCGGCGTGGCCCAGAGCGCGCCTGACAGCGGGCGCGAGGCACCCAAATACAACCCCGGTATTAGGGCGCGTCGCGCCCGATGCCAGCCACACTCTGGACCTCGCCTCGCACACGGCCGGACAACGAAAAACGGCCTATGT
>NZ_JBFAZH010000606.1:0-4828 GCF_040681735.1 Actinoplanes sp. NPDC051633
CGCCCAGCCCGCCGGCGACCAGCACTGCACGTGCACGCCGCACATTCGCCGCCGCTACCTGAGCCATAAAGCAAGACATATTAACACAGACGAAGCTACAAAGAGTTGAAGATTTATATCGTCCATATAAACAAAAAAAGAAAACACGTGCAACTGAGGCTAAAAGAAAAGGATTAGAAGATTTAGCAGATTGGTTTTCACAATCAAAATTGGATACAAAAATTGAAGATAAAGCTCAATTATTCTTAAATGATGAATTGGTGACACCTGACTCATGGCGAATCTCCCTCGATTGGACTGTCGCCCTGTTAGTCACCACCGACCCCGGTTTGGTTCGCTCCCGCAGCGGAGAATCTCGTACGACCTGCTCGCCCATTGGTCGGAAGAGCCGGGGGTGTCACACTGCCGACGTGAAGCGTCCCCTGTGGCAGTGGGTTCTTGGCTGGGTCGGGTTCGTCGCCCTGCTGGCGACTGCAATCTTCTACGCCGCAAGCGGGTTGCTCGCGCCAGGCTGGGCGGTGGCCCTGCTCCTCATCATCTGGCTCGCGTTGCTGGTGGTCGCGATCTGGCTTCTGCGCACCCAGCGGCCGCTGTACGTGATGGTCCTGCCCCTGGTGGCCGCGCTGACATGGTTCGGCGTCCTGACCGCGGGCGAGAACCTGCTCGGCTGGACCGGTTGACCCCACAACCCGGTGGCTCGAGATCGCCGACCGCGACGCATGCTGAAATTCCGCCACCACTGAGCGTTTCTCGAAAGCTTGCCATCTCGTGCAACCCTGCCGTCTCCGTCGCGCCTCTTACCGCGACGAAGGGAGTGCACCGTAGTGGATGCCGAGGATGCGGATAATTTCCGCGAGTTCGTCCGCAGTCATTTCGACCGATTGCGCGCGCTCGCGTACGTGACGTGCGGCGACTGGCAGACGGCCGAGGACGCCGTCGCGGGCACGTTGGCCAAGTTGTATCCGCGGTGGAAGAAGGTCGCCGCCCCGGACGCGTACGCCCGGACGATGGTGGTCCGCGCGGCGATCGGGGAGAAGCGGCGGCCGTGGCGGCGGGAACACTCCTCCGGGGACAACCTGCCCGATGTGGCGCTGTCGGACCATACCGGCGATGTCGACGAACGGCTGCGGCTACACGCCGCCCTGGGCCGGGTGCCAACCCGGCAACGCGCCGTGCTCGTCCTGAGGTTCCTCGAGGGCCTCAGCGTCGAGGAGACCGCCGAGGTCCTGAAGTGCCGGCCCGGCACCGTCAAGAGCCAGTCCACACGCGGACTTGACACGCTGCGGGCCGTGCTGGCCGCCGATGACATCACGCTGTACGACAACGAAGGAGACGAGCGTGCCCTACCACATCGAGGACGTCCTGGAATCGGTGCGGAACGCCCCGCAGCCGCCGGCGCATACGACCACTGACGACATCATCAACCGCGCCCGCCGTACGCGGAACCGCCGTAACCTGGCGATCGGCGCCGGCGTCGTGGCCTGCCTTGCCGCCGCGGTGACGGTGCTCCCCCAGCTCGCCCCGGCCGACCCCAGCGGCATCATGGCGGCCAACGACGGCGCGACGCCGATGGCCTCGTTCTCGCCGCCCCCGGCCGCGCCGATCGACGAGCCGCTGCCGGTCAAGAAGATCGACTTCAAGACGAACCTGGTCGAGTACCGGGTCGGCGCGTACCAGATCGGCCCGGCCACCACGGTGACCGAGGGCTACACCGAGCTGCCCGTCTATCACGACGGTTTGTCGTGGGAGGACGACCTCGGCAGCAAGTACCCGCTGTCGGTGGCCACGCTCACCGTCTACCAGAAGGACCTGTACGACCCGTCGACGTTCGGCGGTGCCGGTAACGCCACCCTCACCATCGGTGAGCAGTACCCGGTGACGGTGGGCGGCCGGGAGGCCATCGGCCGGGATTGGACCTACGGCTCGCCGCCGGATTCCTCGGAGCCGCAGAAGGCTACGAGCAAGCAGACGATGGCCGCTCTGGCGTGGCAGTGGGACGACGAGGCCTGGGCCACGTTCGTGCCCAGCTACGGCGGACCCGACCTGCCCCGGGCGACGGTGGCCGACATCGCGGAGAAGCTGTCCACCGACAAGGAACGGGAGCTCAAGGTGCCGTACCGCCTCGGCTACGTGCCGAAGGGCTGGCAGGCCGTGTCGGTGTCGCAGACGGAAGCCAAGTACGGTATGTCCGACTCGGTGGTCTACCTGCACCAGGGCCCGCTCGCCAACCCGGCCACCCGGGTGGACGCCGTCCTCCCCGGTCACCTGTCGATCGGGGTCTTCCCGAAGCCGAAGCCCGGTGAGAAGAACGAGTTCAGCACTGAGCCGGGCATCCAGTGCTACCCGGACGGCGAAAGCTGCTCAGTGATCCACGGCGACTACCTCGTCTCCCTGAGCGGCTACGGCAAGCTCCTGTCGCTGGACGAGCTCCGCAAGGTCGCGGACGGTCTGGAGCTCCGCGACGTAGCCGACCGAAGCACCTGGGAGAAGATCGACTTCTGAGCCGGCGATGCGGCATCTCGGCCGGGTCCCGTCCAAGGGCCCGGCCGAGTGATGTTCCCGGCCTCGCGTGCCTGCGGCGCCCGGTGCGCCCGGCCACACCATCGAGCCGCGGTGCAGACGATGGGCCGGGCCGCCGAAGCGGCACCGGCCCGTCGCATGTGCAGAGGTCAACTGCAGGCGGTGCCGTTGAGCCGGAAACCGGTCGGGGCGGCAGCGTTGCCGCTGTGGTTGGCCTGGTAGCCGATCGTGGCTGAGCCGCCTGGCGGAAGGGCGCCGTTGTAACTGGCGTTGGTCGCGGTCACCGTGCCGCCGGCCGGGGAGTAATTGGCGTTCCAGCCGGAAACGATGGTCTGTCCGGTGGCCAGAGAAAAGGCCAGGGTCCAGCCGTTGATGGCGGCGGCGCCGGTGTTGGTGATGGTGATGCTGTTGGTCAGGCCGGTGTTCCATGCGTTGACCGCGCTGCTGACCCGGCAGGAGCCGGCGGTGGTCGGTGGCGGGGTGGTCGGCGGCGGGGTGGTCGGCGGCGGGTTGTTGCCGCTGACGGCGCTCATGATGGTGTCGATGAGGCCCTGCTGGGTCACGGTGGCGGAGCCGCGGTTGAACAAACCGAACCCGTGTTGGCCGTTCCAGCCGTTGTCCCAGTAGGCGGTGGCCGCTCCGTACTTCTTGGCCGTGGCCACCACGGCGTGTGCGTAATCCGCGCGGTAGCGGTTGTTCGCGGAGTCGTACGTCGTCTTGTCGATCGAGCCGTACTCACCGACGAACACCGGGTATCCGCGCGTGACGAATTTGTCGTGCATCTTCTTCAACTGTGCGTCCAGGAAGTCTTCCTGGCCCCACACCGACTTCTTCGCCGGGTTCGTCGCACCGGCGCCCCATTGCGTGATGGCACCGTCTTCCTGTCCGGTGAAATCCCACGGGTCGTAGTAATGCACGGAGATCATGATCCGTTGCTCACCCGCCGGGATGGACGAGGACCGGTGCTGGTCGGTGGGAAGCACGAAGCCGTCGCCCACGGTGTGATCGATATTGGTGTTCCAGCCGGGGACCAGTAGCCACCGGGACGCGTTGCCCCCGCCGGTCCGCCGCACGGTGTCCACGAAAATCTGGTTGTACGCGTTGATGTTCGAGTAGCACGGCTGGGTCGGGTTGCCGTACTGCCCATCGAAGTTCTCGTTCATGGACTCGAAGATCAGGTGGTCGTCGTAGCTCTGGAATCTGGTCGCTATCTGCTGCCAGACCTTCTGATATTTGTCCTTGATCGTCGTCTGGTCGGCCGCATCGCAGATGAGCCACGACCCGGTGACGGTCTTGTACCCGTCGCCGTGCATGTTGATCAGCACATTCAGGCCCCGGCCGTGGGCGTAGTCGACGACCTGCTGAATCCTGTTCAGCCAGGCCGCGTTGACCGTGTAATTGGGGCCGGCGCCGATGTGTCCCAGGTAGGACACCGGGATCCGGATCGTCTTGAATCCGGAGGCCCGCACCCGGTCGATGAGAGCCTGCGTCACGACCGGGTTTCCCCAGGCCGTTTCGTCGGGGATGCCGTTGTTGCTGGCCTCGAGGGCGTTGCCCAGGTTCCAGCCGGCACCCAAGTCGGCGACCAGCTGCGAAGCGTTCCGCTCGGCCACGACGCCTGCCGAGGCCGACCTCGTGACGCCGGACACGGATCCGGCAAAGGTCAGGATCGCGGCAAGGAATGCGAGCCCGGCCTTCCTTCCTCTCGAACTCATGGATGTGTCCTTTCGTCGGTCTCGATCACCGAGACACGCCGAGCGCGGGGGCGCGCGGATCAGTAGATCGGCCGCGGAAAGCCGGGCCATCAAGGCGCCAGAGTCGTAAATGGGAGCGCTCCCATCATCGCAGATCATCTATGTGTTGTCACCTTCGCCTCGCCGAATTGCGTGCTGATGTCACGCATTGGCCCGGCGCAGGCGTTCGGCTGCCTGCGCCCGCAGCGCAGCGCCGCCCGCCGGGGTGCCGCCGCACAGTGCCATCTCCCGGGCGTTGTAGGCAGCCATCCACAAGCTGGCCGCCCATGCGATCTCCAGCTCCACGGCTGTGAACAGACGCCCTCGAACGTCTTGATACGCCACCAGGAACGCCTCCGAGCTTTCGATCGGCGCCAGCGTGGGCGGTCCGGAACTGGCGAACGACCCGCTCGCCGCTCCCACCAGCGCCGCCTCCGGCTGCCACGCCAGGCTGTCCCAGTCGTGCACCGCCCACACCTCCAAGCCCCGCCACCGCAGGTTCTGCGCCTCGAAGTCGGCATGGCCCAGCACGCACGGCAAGCCGGCGGCCAGCAGCCGCTTCCGGGCTCGCTCAG
>NZ_JBFAZH010000607.1:0-4823 GCF_040681735.1 Actinoplanes sp. NPDC051633
GGTACTCGTCGTCGGTCGGGTTCACGACAGCGGGCCCTGCGATCGCCTCATACCTGGGGAACGAAACCACATGGCGGAAAGGTTGCCCTGTACCTTGTGTTCGGCATATCGACGGGCATGGTGAGGCGTTGTGACTTCTCGACCGGGGGCAGAGGTCGCTGCGCTGTCGCCGCGGGATCCGGCCGCCATCGGCCCGTATTCTCTCGTCGGCCGGCTCGGCGAGGGCGGCATGGGCACCGTCTATCTCGCCACGGATCCCCGCGGGCGCCGGGTGGCCGTCAAGGTGGTCCGCAGTCATCTCGCCGCGGATCCGGAGTTCGCCCGGCGGTTCCGGCGCGAGATCGACGGGGCCCGCCTGGTGCCGCCGTTCTGCACCGCCGAGGTGCTGGACGCCGATCCCGACCACAGCACGCCGTACCTGGTCGTCGAATACGTCGACGGACCCAGCCTGGCCGAGGTGATCGACCGCGACGGGCCGCTGACCGCGTCGAACCTGCACGCCCTCGCGATCGGCGTGGCGACCGCCCTGACCGCCATCCACGGCGCCGGGGTGATCCACCGCGATCTGAAGCCGCGCAACGTCCTGCTGCCGCCGGGCAGCCCCAAGGTCATCGATTTCGGCATCGCCCACGCGCTGCGGTCGGCCGACCGCCTCACGGCGGAGAACGAGCTCGTGGGTACGGTCGGCTACATGGCGCCGGAGCGCTTCGACCCGCGTGCGGGGGCCCCGGCCGAGCCGTCGGCCGACATCTTCTCCTGGGGCGCGGTCGTCACCCTGGCCGGCACCGGCCACGAGCCGTTCGAGGCCGCCACGCCGATGGCCACGGCGGCCCGCATCCTCACCGAGGAGCCGACCCTCGACGGCCTGCACGGGACGTTGCGCGACCTGGTGGCCGACGCTCTCGCCAAAGACCCGGCGCAGCGCCCGACGGCCCGCCAGCTGCTGGACCGCCTCCTGCACCCCGGCACGGCCGACGACACCCTGGTCCTGCCCGACCAGCCGGACCTGCGCGCCGCGGTCGAGGCGGTGACCTGGCGGTTCGAGAGCCCCGGCGCCGTGACGCGCCGTCGCCGCCGGCGGATCGCCGCCGCCGTCGCCGCGGTCGTCCTGGTCGGCGGGGGCGCCGCCACCGCCGTACCCCTGCTCCAGGAAGGCCGCCCGCAGGGCGTGATCGCCCAGCCGCCCGCCTCGCCCTCTGCCGCCGGATCGACGGCAGCGGCGGCTCCCGCGCCCGAGTGGGTGGGCGAGCTGGAGCAGAGCTTCGGCAGCGACGAGCCGGTCACCCTGCGGTTCGCGCTGGACGCGGACAGCGGCACGATCCGCTACCCGCGCCTGGACTGCTCGGGAACCGTCACGGTCACGAAGCGGACGAGCGAGAAGATCGTCCTGACCGAGCGGATCGACAAGGGCAGGTGCAGCTCGGAGGGCGACATCGTGCTCTGGCCGACCGGCCCGGCCACGATGCTGCTCGACTACAAGCCGGCCAGCGGCCGATACACGGCCACAGCGGCGATGACGAAGCGCTAGGTCAACGGCGCACCCGATAGCGCAGGTGAAGCACCCGGTCACTCTGGATCAACACGTCGGGATCCTCCAGCAGGTGCTGCGCGTGGACCGACCCGAAGTAGCGCTTGCCGGACCCGAACACCACGGGTACGACATCCATGCGCACCTCGTCGACCAGGCCCGCGGCAAGCGCCTGGCCACCGACGTCCCCGGCGGCGACCTCGACCAGGCGGTCACCGGCAAGCTCCTGCGCCTTCGCCACGGCTGCCTCGACGCCGTCGACGAAGTGGAACGGCGCCTCGGGGTCCCAGCCCTCGGGCTGTGGCCGGTGCGTCACGACGACCACGTGGTCGATCCCGCCCGGAGGCTTCCCGTCCCAGCCGTCGGTCATGTCGAAGACGTGACGGCCGGCGATCGTCACCCCGATCTGGTCCCAGTACGGCCGGATGTAGTCGTAGGACGTCTGCGACACCTTCACCTCGCCGCTTTCGTCCAACGGGACGTCGCCGCTGGACAACCAGTCGAACAGCGGTCCGGGCTGGTCGTTCTCGTCCGCGATGAAGCCGTCCACCGACACCGAGCTGTACATGACTACTTTGCCCATGGGCGCTCCTCTGCTTGGGGATGCCCTCAGGTTAGAGTTTCGTGAGCTGTCGCTCTTGTAAAAAATCAATCGGCCGGCAGCGGCCAGCTGTCCAGCACGTGGCCGGGATGTTCGCGCTGGAACCGCCGCCGGACTTCGACCCACCGGGTCGGTGTGAGCCCGGTGAACGCCCGGAACTCGTGGCCGAAGTGGGCCTGGTCGAAGTAGCCTGCGCCACTGGCGAGGTCCGCCCAGTCGATCGGTCCGGCAGGGTCGATCGCGAGCACGGTGGCGGCGAAGCGATAGGTGCGGGCCAGCCGCTTCGGCGTGACGCCGACGAGCTCCTTGAACCGCTGTGCCAGGTGAGTGCTGCTGACACCGGCTGCCACCCTCAGGTCGTCGATGGCCGCCGCCCCGCTGGTCGCCGCGATGATGCGGCTCGTATGGCGGACCAGCCCCAGGCCGGTGGTGTCGCCCAGCCGTCGCATCAGCTCCTCCTCGAGCAGCGTCAGCATGTCGTGCGGTCCCTCGGCCGTGGCCAGCCGGTCGCGCAGCTCGGCGACGGCGGGACGGCCCCAGATCTGCTCTATCGTCACCGGCCGGTCACACAGCTCGGCCGCGGGCATCGGCAGGAACGGCGCCGGCCCCCACGGCTTGAAGTGCACGCCGACGGACCGGGTCCGGGGTGGGTAACCGAACTCCAGCGCGCGGGCGGGCATGGTGACCACGCAGCCGTCGGCGTACTCGACCGTCTCGATGTCGGTGCCGGCGCGGATGCGGAACGGTGCCCCGAGGTTGACGATGAGGAACGCCGCCGGACTTGCCGGCAATGTCAGCCGGGCGTACGGCGGCGCACCCTCCAGGTAGTAGAGGTCGTCGATCAGCCCGTCCAGCGGCGGTCGCGGCACTCGGGACACGTACTCCACGCTCACAGCATCGCCGACGCCCCGCCGGCACCGCGCGCCGGGAGGGTGCAGCCGGCCGACTTCTTCCCCTCACCTTCCTTCCACGGACGGGTGGTGGTCGGCTGCGCGGCGGCGCCGGTCGCGGTAACCGGCCGTCATCAGCTCGGTGAGCTCGACCACCGACGTCTCGGCCGACATCCGGTCGAACGTGATGCGTCCCTGCTGGAGGACATTCACCCGGTCGCACACCGACAGCGCCTGGGCGTAGTTGTGCGCGATGATGACGATCGCGATGTCCCCGCGGTCCTTCAGGTCGCGCACGAGGTCGAGGATGACGGCCGCCTCCTTCGCGCCCATCGCGGCCAGCGGCTCGTCGAGCAACAGCAGGCGCGCCTGGGAGTAGACCGACCGCGCCACGGCGATCGCCTGCCGCTGACCGCCGGAAAGCTTGGCCGCCTCCACCGTGACGTCCCGGATGTCGACCCCCATGTCGTGCAGGTGCGCCTGCGCCAGCCGCCGCATCTTCCGGTTGTCGAGCAGCGGTCCGATGCGGTGCTCCCGGTTGAGGAACATGTTGTGGTAAACGCTGAGTTCGTTGACCAGCGCCAGATCCTGGTAGACGGTGTCGATGCCGAGCGAGCGCGCATGGTCGACGCTGCGCAGCGCCACCTCGACGCCGTCCACCACGATCCGGCCGGCGTCCGGCCGGTGGAAACCGCAGATGATCTTGATCAGGGTGGACTTTCCGGCGCCGTTGTCGCCGAGCAGGCCCAGCACCTCGCCCCGCTTGACGCGCATCGTCACGTCGCGCAGAGCGGTGAGCGCGCCGAACCGCTTCGCGACGTTCTCGACCAGCAGAGCGTCGGCCGGGGCCGTACCTTTCGTCGAGTCATTCACCGGGAAGCCTCCGTCATCCGGTCGTGCCGAACCGGTAGACCGTCGTGGTCTCGTACACCTGGCCCGGTCGCAGCACGGTGCTCGGGAAGCTCGGCTGGTTGGGTGAGTCGGGGAAGTGCTGGGTCTCCAACGCGAATCCGTCGCCCTGCCGGTACATCCGGCCGCTCGTGCCGACGAGCGTGCCGTCCAGGAAGTTCCCGGAGTAGAACTGGATGCCCGGCTCCTCAGTCATGACGTTCAGCACCCGGCCGCTGCGCGGCTCGACGACCCGGGCCGCCTGCACCAGGCCCGGCCTGCCGTGCCGGTCCAGGACGTAGTTGTGGTCGTAGCCGCGGCCGATGACCAGTTGCGGGAAGCTGTCGCGGATCCGCTCACCGATCGCGACGGGCCGGGTGAAGTCCATCGGTGTGCCGGCGACCGCATCGAGACTGCCGGTCGGGATCAGCGTCGCGTCGACCGGGGTGTACCGGCCGGCATTGAGCTGGAGCTTGTGGCCCTCGATGGTGCCCGAGCCCTCACCGGCGAGATTGAAGTACGTGTGGTTGGTGAGGTTGACGATCGTCGGCCGGTCCGTCGTGGCGTGGTATTCCATTCGGATGGCGTTGTCCCGGGTCAGCGTGTAGGTGACCGTCGTGCTCAGCGTGCCGGGGTAGCCCTGGTCGAGGTGCGGGCTCGTGTGGCGCATCACCAGGCCGACGCTGTCCCCGCGCCGGAACGGCGTGGCCGACCAGATGTGCTTGTCGAAGCCGACGTCACCTCCGTGCAGGCTGTTGGGTGCGTTGTTGATCGGAAGCTGGTATGCGACTCCGTCGAGGGTGAACCGGCCCAGCGCGATCCGATTGGCGTACCGGCCGGTGATGCAGCCGAAGTACGGGCTTCGTTCCACGTAGTCGGTGAGGTTGTCGAAGCCGAGCGCCACGTTCGCCGTGCG